>NZ_JAYRTX010000205.1:0-1645 GCF_041919395.1 Albidovulum sp. | reverse complement strand
TGCCGGCCTCGTTCGAGGGCGTCGAGATGATCGCCGTCGGCTTTCCGGCCTTCTCGGACGGGCGAGGCTTCACGCTGGCCCGCCACCTGCGGAACCGCGGCTTCGGGGGCCGGCTCCGGGCGAAGGGACATGTCATCGCCGACCAGTATGCAATGGCGCGCCGGGCCGGCTTCGACGAAGTCGAAATCCCCGACGACCTCGCGGCGCGCCAGCCGCAGGAGCAGTGGCTCTTCCGCGCCGACTGGCGCGACCATGACTATCGGTCGCGGCTGAAGGCCTGACGCCGGGGTTTTCCCCATTCAAGAACCCGACTAGAAGGAGGATGGGCGACACGCGCCCGGGCTCACATGGACGATCTGAAAACCGTGAACGACGCCACCGTCAAACCCGTCCGCACCCTGCCCGATGCGCAGACCGTGCTCTCGGTCCGGCACTGGACGGACCGGCTGTTTTCCTTCCGGGTGACGCGGCCGCAGTCGCTCAGGTTCCGCTCGGGCGAGTTCGTGATGATCGGCTTGCTCGACGACAACGGAAAGCCGCTCCTGCGGGCCTATTCCATCGCCTCGCCCTCCTGGGACGAGGAACTCGAATTCTATTCGATCAAGGTGCCGGACGGTCCGCTGACCTCCCGGCTCCAGCACATCCGCCCCGGCGACCAGATCATCCTCAGGCCGAAGCCCGTCGGAACGCTCGTCCTCGACGCGCTGCTTCCGGGCAAGCGCATCTGGTTCCTCGCCACCGGCACCGGCATCGCGCCCTTCGCGAGCCTCATGCGCGACCCGGAGACCTACGAGAAATACGATCAGGTCGTGATGATGCACACCTGCCGGACCGTGGCCGAACTGGAGTACGGACGGCAACTCGTCGAGGGCCTCAAGGACGATCCCCTGATCGGCGAATTCGTCGGCGACAAGCTGAAATACTATCCGACGACGACGCGGGAAGACTTTCCCCGCATGGGCCGGATCACGGACAACCTCGCCTCCGGCAAGGTCTTCGCCGACCTCGGGCTGGCGCCCATGGACCGCGACAGCGACCGGGCGATGGTCTGCGGGTCGCTTGCCTTCAACATCGACGTGAAGGCGGTGCTCGAAGGCTTCGAGCTCCGCGAAGGCGCGAATTCGGACCCGCGCGAATACGTGGTGGAAAAGGCCTTCGTCGGCGACGGTATCTGACACCAGCCGGGCAAATGAAAAGGCCGCGCGGGATCCCGCGCGGCCTTTCGCTTTCTTGCACCGGCTCAGAGGCCGAGCGCGGCCTTGACCTGATCGATCGTCGACTGCACGAGCGTCGGATCGGCAGCGGCGGCGTCAACGGCGGACTTCAGCGTCGTCTTGGTCGCATCGTCGATCGCGGCAGAGCCGTCGATGGCGCTCTTGATCGCATCGGCATCGAAGTTCGCCGGGTCGAGAAGACCGGCCACGGCGCCGGCCGCGCCCGCGGCGGCTTCGGTGCCCTGCTGGACGGCTTCCGTCGCGGCGGCGGCGGCGTCCTCGGCGGCCTTCTGGGCCGCGGCGGCGGCTTCCTCGGCAGCCTTCGCAGCCGCTTCCTCGGCAGCCTTGGCCTCTTCGGCGGCCTTTGCAGCAGCCTCTTCCTCGGCGGCCTTGGCGGCGGCCGCCGCTTCGTCAGCAGCCTTCTGGGCCAT
>NZ_JAYRTX010000204.1:0-1665 GCF_041919395.1 Albidovulum sp. | reverse complement strand
GATCTTCTCCATCAGCCGGCCGAGATGGGGCTCTTCGACCAGGTCGAGGCGACCGGAGCGGTCCTTGGCCGGGTAGCCCCACGGGTTCAGCGTCTGGCAGACGAAAGCGCGCTGGGGCCGGTTCATCTCGTCCGGCAGGCTGGCCATGGTGATGACCTGATCGACGATGCCGGGCAGCTCGAGCCCGGTCTTCGAGCCATCGATCTGCGGGACGAAGACCTTACGATTGAAATCGTCGAGCTTCTCGTCGAGAATCCCGACGAACCAGACATTCTTGCCGCGCGTATGCTGAAGGTGGGTCAGCCAGCCGATCATCTCGCGCCCGTGCAGCCCGTAGGCGCCGCGCACGTCCGGCTTGCCGGTCTTCTCCGAATGCGCCTCCGGCTGACCGCGGCACCACTGGAAGCAGAGCCGCCCGGCCACGGTGATCGAGTCGATGAAGACGGTGTCGTATTTGGCGAGGACGCGCGGATCGCCGAACCGGCCGCACACCTCGTCGAAATGCGCCTGACTGTAGGGCTGTTCGGGCCGGAGTGCCGGGTTCGGGCCGCCGATGAAAACCGCGAAGTCCCGACACTCCTTCCAGGTGCGCGGCCGGACCACGTCGATGAGCATTCCCTCGATGGCGAGGTCGCCGGCCTCGAGGTCGAAGAACAGCGTGGTCGAGGCTTCGAGGGTCCAAAGCAGGCTGGTCTTGCCGATCCCGGAGGGGCCAAAGATCACGCCCTTGATGCCCCGCGTCTCGGCCAGCCGCTGATCGGCCGTGATGATGGGGAGGCTCACGCGTGGTCCTCCTGCGGCAGGATCGCGATCTTCAGCGCGCCGGTCTTCACCGTGCGGGCGGGCTCGAAGCCTTGTCGGATCGCCTCGGGCCAGGCGGCATAGGCGCGCTCGGGGACCTTGAAGCTGATCTCGACGTATTCAGACGGGTCGTCGCCGGCGGCGCGGATGCGCTCGACCATGGCGGCGAGCTGGGTCTGGTCCCATTCGACGCGCTTCGGCAGATCGGCGACCACTGTGAAATCGCCATCGGCGAGGCGAACTGTGCCGGTGTCCTTGCCGCAGGCGCGGCGGGCCTCGGCGGCGCGGGCGGCGTAGCGGACCTCGAGCGCGGTACTGAGGCGCGCGGTCACGGCCTTCATCTGCTTCGCGGCAGCGTCGATCTCGCGCTGCATGGCGGCCAGAAGCTCGACAGGAAGCTGGGCAATTTCGCCCGCGGGCAAGTTGATCAGCTCGTCGGTAGAGGGGGTGTTCTCAGGGAACGGCATGGGGATCTCCGTGATGGGGGATAGGGTCAGGCGGCCTCGAGGAGGCGCATCGAAAGGGCGGCGCCAGCGGGGCCGGGCTTCGGCCGGGCGACGGCGATGTAGGCGAAGTGGTCGGGGCCGAGCCGGGCCTGAACGAGGTGGACGAGCCGCTGCTCGGCGGCGCGCAAGGCGGCGGCCGCGACACCTCGCAGGGTGCGCTGGCGCTCGGGCGTGAGGTTCGAGACGGCCCCGGTGGCGTCGACGGCGAGGAACCCGCGGTGATAGACCAGCGCCTCGCCCGGGGCGGCCTGCGCGATCCAGGCGGAAAGCCCGACCTCGTCGAGCGCGGGACCGGCGGCGCCGAAGATCGACACGACCCGGCCGCCGTGGATAGCGGAACGGCGCTCCATCATGCCGC
>NZ_JAYRTX010000203.1:0-1681 GCF_041919395.1 Albidovulum sp. | reverse complement strand
CATACTGCTCGTAGCCGGAGTAGGGCTTGTCCTTGCGCAGGTCGTTCGGCACGCCGGAGCCGCGGAGGTTCGGGCCGCTGAGGCCGTAGGCGATGGCGTCGGCCTTCGAGATGACGCCGATGTCGACGGTGCGGTCTAGGAAGATCTTGTTGCGCGAGAGCAGCCCGAGGATCTCCTCGAGGATCGGCAGGAACTGGTCGCAGAACGCGTCGACCTTCTGGATCCAGCCCTCGGGCACGTCGCGCGTCAGGCCGCCGATACGGGTGTAGCTGGTGGTGAAGCGCGCGCCGGTCAGCTCCTCGAAGAGCTTGTAGAGTTTCTCGCGCTCCTCGAAGCAATACATGAACACCGACCAGGCGCCGACATCGATGCCGTAGGCACCGAGACCCATCAGGTGGGACGACACGCGGGCCATCTCCGCCGTGAGCACGCGGATGGCCTGGCAGCGGGGCGGCATCTCGAGGCCGGCGAGGCGCTCGACCGCGATGGCGTAGGCCATGTTGTTCGCGAGCGGGGCGATGTAATCCAGCCGGTCCGTGTAGGGCACGAACTGGTTGTAGGTCATGTTTTCCGCGATCTTCTCGTCGCCGCGGTGCAGGTAGCCGATGACCGGGTCCGCCTTCGTCACGATCTCGCCGTCGAGCTCGAACTGGATGCGCAGCACGCCGTGGGTGGACGGGTGCGACGGGCCCATGGAGAGGGACATCTTCTCCGGGTCGAACTCCTTGGGAAGGTTCGAGGCGGCTTTCGCGGCGGCGTCGGGATAGGAAAAATCGGTGGCCATGTTACTCGGGTTTCTCGCGCTTTTCATTCCAGGCCTCGTCCTTGGCGCGCGGTTCGGCGTCGCTCATCGGCTCGCCCGGGGTGGCCACGAAGGGGCCGCCGGCCATCGGGGCGGGAATGACGCCGACGCCGATCTCGGCGTTGATGTCGGCGTCGGACATCTCGGTCGGCAGGCCGGCGAGGGGGAACTCCTTGCGGAGCGGGAAATACGGATAGGCGTCCCACATCAGGATGCGGCGCAGGTCGGGATGCCCGGTGAACTTGATGCCGAACATGTCGTAGGTCTCGCGCTCGTGCCAGTCGGCGCCGGCCCAGAGGCCCGAGGTGGTCGGCATGGCCGGCTCGGCGTCGGAGGCGCAGCTGGCGGCGAGGCGGACGTAGGTGTGCTTCGTGCTCGAGTAGAGGTGCCAGACGACGGTGAAGCGCGGGGATTGTTCGGCGCTCCAGTCGATGGCGGTCAGGTCCATCAGGAAGTCGTAGGCCTGGGTGTCGCGCAGGTATTGCAGCACGGCGAGGACGTCGCCGGCGGGGACATTGAAGGCGGGGCAGTCGAGGCTCGGGCGCGGGGCGGCCGAGGGGAACTGCTGGCTAACGGCGGTCGGAAGGTCGACGTCGGTGGTCATGCGCGGCAGCAGGGCGTCAGGCAGCGGTGAACTGCTTCTTGAGCGCAGGTTCGCGGCGAACCTTCGTCTGGAGCTTCATGAGGGCATCAAGCAGGGCCTCGGGACGGGGCGGGCAGCCGCTGATATAGACGTCCACCGGCACGATGCGGTCCACCCCCTGCAGGGTGGCATAGCTCCGATACATGCCGCCCGAGCTGGCGCAGGCGCCCATGGCGATGACCCATTTCGGGGCGGCCATCTGGTCATAGATGCGGCGGACCACCGGGGCCATCTTG
>NZ_JAYRTX010000202.1:0-1693 GCF_041919395.1 Albidovulum sp. | reverse complement strand
GGTCCGACACGAACGTGACCGCCCACCGCGTGCCGGGCTATGCGATCGTCACCGTCTCTCTGAAGGCGCACGGGACGACGCCCGGCGACGCCACGGCAGCGCAGATGCGGCTCCTGGCCGATCTGGCGGACAGCTACGGCCACGGCGAACTCAGGATCAGCCACGAACAGAACGTGGTCCTGCCGCATGTCCACAAGTCCGACCTCTGGGCGCTGCACGCGCGCCTGAAGACCGAGGGCCTCGCCACCGCCAACGTCGGGCTCGTCTCCGACATCATCGCCTGCCCCGGGATGGACTACTGCGCGCTGGCCACTGCCCGCTCCATCCCCGTCGCGCAGGAAATCGCGACCCATTTCCAGTCCCTCGGGCTGGAGGAGGAGATCGGCGCGCTCAAGATCAAGATCTCGGGCTGCATCAACGCCTGCGGTCACCACCATGTCGGCCATATCGGCATCCTCGGCCTCGACCGCGCCGGGGTCGAGAACTACCAGATCACCCTCGGCGGCGACCATACCGAGACGATGACGCTCGGCGAACGCGCGGGCCCGGGCTTCGCCTATGACGAGATCGTGCCGGCGATCGAGCGGCTCCTGCGCGCCTACCTCGCGCTCCGCGCGGGCCGGGAGGAGACCTTCCTCGCCGCCTATCGCCGTCTCGGTGCGGGCCCCTTCAAGGCAGCCCTCTACGAGGCCGAGGCGGAACGCGATGCCGCTTGAGATGGCCGCCCCCTCGCTCGACGACCGCATCGCGGCGCTGAACGAGCGCTATCGCCACCATTCGGCGACGGCGGTCCTCGAACGCGCGCTGGGCGACCCCGAGGTGGGCGAGCTCGCGCTCGTGTCCTCCTTCGGGGCGGAATCGGTCGTGCTCCTTCATCTCGTCTCGGTCGTCGCCCCGGGCACGCCGGTGATCTTCATCGACACGCAGATGCTCTTTGCCGAGACGCTCGCCTACCAGCGCGAGCTGGCCGAGAAGCTGAACCTGACTGACCTCCGGACGATCCGCGCCGATCGCCGCGACACCCAGTTCGAGGATCCCGACGGCACGCTGCACCAGTTCTCGACCGACGCCTGCTGCCACCTCAGGAAGGTCGTGCCGCTGGAACGCGCGCTCAAGGGCTTCGCGGGCTGGATCACCGGGCGGAAGCGCTTCCAGTCGGGCACCCGCGCGGCACTGGAGTTCTTCGAGAACGAGGACGGCAAGCGGCTCAAGGTCAATCCGCTCGCCCACTGGGGCCGCGAGGACCTTGAGGAATACATCGTCAACAATCGTCTTCCGCGGCATCCGCTGGTGTCCAAGGGCTACCCTTCGATCGGCTGCGCGCCCTGCACGAGCCCGGTGAAGGAAGGCGAGGACCCCCGCGCAGGCCGTTGGCGGGGAACGAAAAAGGACGAGTGCGGGATTCATTTCATCGATGGCCGGGTCGTGCGCGGCCCGCTGCCGCAACAGGACGACCGGAAGGAGAACGCGGCATGAGCGTGATCGTGCGCGACGACGGCTTCCATGCCGAGGATTTCGAAGGATCGGCCGTGATCGAGATCGCCTCGAATACCGGAATCGACGCCCTGCCGGCCTCGTTCGAGGGCGTCGAGATGATCGCCGTCGGCTTTCCGGCCTTCTCGGACGGGCGAGGCTTCACGCTGGCCCGCCACCTGCGGAACCGCGGCTTCGGGGGCCGGCTCCGGGCGAAGGG
>NZ_JAYRTX010000201.1:0-1758 GCF_041919395.1 Albidovulum sp. | reverse complement strand
TTGCCGAGGCCGTCGAGGCGCTCGCCTTCAGATGATGTCCGCCTGCGCGGGAGTCGCGCCGATCCCCTTCAGGATGATCGCCTTCACGCTTTCCTTCGCCCGGGCCCATTGCTGCGCGCTGAGGGGCCTGCCGCCGTTCAGCGTCTCGATCTGGTGGCCGAAGTCGGCGTAGTGCTGCGTCGTCGCCCAGAGCATGTAGAGAAGGTGGTGGGGATCGACCGGCGCCATCTTGCCCTCGGCGATCCAGCGCCGGATCACCGCGGCGCGCCCCTCGGTCCAGTCCCTCAGCGTCGTCTCCAGATAGTCCTGGATCACCGGCGCGCCATGCATCACCTCGCTGGCCCAGACCTTCGAGCCGAAGGGATGGCGGCGGGAGATTTCCATCTTGGCGTCGATGTAGGCGCCGATCCCCTCGACCGGCCCCGGCGCCTTGTCGAAGCTCTCGGCCGCGTGGAGCCAGATCTCGAAGATCTGCTGCACTACCTTGCGGTAGAGCTCTTCCTTGGTGGCGAAGTAGTAGTGCAGGTTCGCCTTGGGCAGCCCGGCCATGTCGGCGATGAGCTGCATCGTAGCACCGCCGAAGCCTGCCTCGGCGAAGACCTTTTCGGCAGCCGCGAGGATCAGCCGCTCGTTCTCGCGGCGGATCGCGTTGCGCTTCGTCAGGCGGTCGGGGGCGGCCATGTCCTCGCCAGATTTCCGTTGACCGGTTGGTCAGGCTGTGGTGCTCTCGACCTTGACCATACGGTCAGAAAACGAGTCGTCGCAAGGGGCACGGAAGACCCCGGAAGGACCGACAGGAGGACAAGATGCCCGCACCCGGAGAGAACCTCAGGATCGATTCCGCCCGGCTCTGGGACAGCCTCATGGAGATGGCGAAGATCGGCCCCGGCGTGGCGGGCGGCAACAACCGCCAGACCCTGACGGATGCCGATGCCGAGGGGCGCCGGCTCTTCCAGTCCTGGTGCGAGGATGCCGGGCTGACGATGGGCGTCGACCAGATGGGTTCGATGTTCGCCATGCGGGCGGGCGAGGACCCCGACGCGGCACCGGTCTACATGGGCTCGCACCTCGATACCCAGCCCACCGGGGGCAAGTATGACGGCGTGCTCGGTGTTCTCGGGGCGCTCGAATGCGTCCGCACCATGAACGACCTCGGCATCCGGACGAAGCACCCGATCGTCGTGGTCAACTGGACCAACGAGGAGGGAACGCGCTTTGCGCCCGCTATGCTCGCGTCGGGCGTCTTCGCCGGCGTGATCGACCAGGACTATGCCTACGACCGCAAGGACGCCAAGGGTTTCAGGTTCGGCGACGAGCTGGAGCGGATCGGCTGGAAGGGCAGCGAGAAGGTCGGCGCGCGCAAGATCCACGCGCTTTTCGAGCTGCATATCGAGCAGGGCCCGATCCTCGAGGCCGAGGGGCGGGAGATCGGCGTCGTCACCCACGGCCAGGGCCTGAGGTGGATCGAATGCACGGTCACCGGCAAGGGCCAGCATACCGGCTCCACCCCGATGTACCTGCGCCGCAATGCGGGGCGCGGCCTGGCCCGCGTCACCGAGCTGGTCCACGAGATCGCGATGAAGCGCCAGCCGAACGCGGTGGGCGCGATCGGCCATATCGACGTCTACCCGAACAGCCGCAACATCATCGCCGAGAAGGTCGTCTTCACGGTCGACTTCCGCAGCCACATCCTGCCGACGCTGGAGGAGATGGTGGCGGAGTTCCACGCCCGCGCGCCGGGCCTTTGCGCCGAGGTGG
>NZ_JAYRTX010000200.1:0-1790 GCF_041919395.1 Albidovulum sp. | reverse complement strand
TTGCCAGGGCCTTCGCGACGGCGCTTCGCATACGCGACGACGCCCGCGCCATCCTCGCCGCGCATTACGACCGCTCGGGGCTGGAGTTCAACGCCGCGCGCCAGCGCATGGCGCGCATTCCCGAGGGAGCCATGCTGATCGAGAACCCGATTTCGGCCGCGCCGGGGTTCAGCCTTGAAAACGTGCATGTCATGGCCGGTGTGCCGGACATCTTCAAGGCGATGGTCGCCTCGCTCCTTCCGCGGTTGACCGGCGGCAAACCGATCCTGAGCCAGACCTTGCGGATCGACCGGGGAGAAGGCGTGATCGCCGAACCGCTTGGCGCGCTGGCGGCTGAGTTCGCCGACCTCAGCTTCGGCTCATACCCGTTCATCCAGAACGGCGTCTACGGCGCCAACATCGTCGTGCGCGGGACCGACCCCGCGAGGATCGACGCGGCGATCGGCCGGCTCGCGGCGCTCTTTCCCGACGAGGGGGCATGACGGACCTCTTCTCGGCCACGGACGCGACCTGGCCCGCAGCGGCGCTGCACCGGGCCGGCGCCTTCATGGTGCGCGAGGGACGCGGCGGCGGTCAGCGTGTGTCGGCAGCCACCGCAGCCGGGCCCTGGACGGAAGCCGACATCGACGCGGCCGAACGGTTGCATGCGCGCCTCGGCCAGCGCCCGCTCTTCATGATCCGGCCGGGGGAAGAGGCGCTCGACGCCGCCCTTGCCGCCCGCGGCTACCGCGTCAAGGACCCGGTGAACGTTCATGCCGCGCCGATCGCCGCCCTTGCGGCGGAACCCGCGGACCCGATGGCGGGCTTTGCCATCTGGCCGCCCCTGGCGATCATGCGCGACCTCTGGAAGGAGGGCGGGATCGGACCGGAACGGATCGCCGTGATGGAGCGTGTGGAAGGCCCGAGAACCGCCATCCTCGGTCGCGTCGGCGACCGCTGCTCGGGCGTAGCCTTCGTCGCGATCCACGATGAAACGGCGATGCTGCACGCATTGCACGTGGCGCCGGACCTGCGTCGGCAAGGATCCGCCGTCAAGATCATGCGGAACGCCGCCCACTGGGCGCAAGATCATGGCGCAGAACGGTTTTCCGTTCTGGTGACAGAGGCGAACCGACCGGCGAACGCGCTCTACGCTTCCCTCGGGATGGAGATTGTGGGACACTATCATTACCGCTCACAATAACCCCACAGAGGCAAGGGGAGCAGTGAAGGACGACGGCCAGAGCCCCACGGCGCTTGACCTTCCGATGGTCAGGCCGCTTCCGGATGCCATCCGGAAGTATTTCGATATATGCACCGAAAAGCTCGGGCTGGTGCCGAACGTGCTCAAGGCCTACGCCTTCGACATCGACAAGCTGAACGCCTTCACCGCGATCTACAACAACCTGATGCTGGCCGAGAGTGGGCTTTCGAAGCTTGAACGCGAGATGATCGCGGTCGCCGTTTCCTCGCTCAACCGCTGCTGGTACTGCCAGGTGGCGCATGGCGCGACGGTGCGGGAGCTTTCCGGCGACCCGGTGCTGGGCGAGGCCATGGTGATGAACTGGCGCGTCGCGGCGCTGACGCCGAAACAGCGGGCCATGCTGGAATTCGCCGAAAAGCTGACGCTCGCCTCCTCCAGGGTGGAGGAGACCGACCGGCAGGCTCTGCGCGACGCGGGCTACTCCGACCGCGACATCTGGGACATCGCGTCGGTCACGGGTTTCTTCAACATGACCAACCGGATCGCCTCCGCCACCGCGATGGAGCCCAACCCGGACTACCACGGGGCGCACCGATGAGACGGATCG
>NZ_JAYRTX010000199.1:0-1800 GCF_041919395.1 Albidovulum sp. | reverse complement strand
AGGATGTTGATCGCCTTGATCGGCTCGTCCGTCATCTGGCCGGCGAAGGCGCCGAGATGCTGGGCGAGCTTCTGCCATGGCCCCATGACGGCGGCTTCCTCGGCGGTGACCGAGGGCATGTTGAGCGCGTTCTGCACCGCCCCGGTCAGCAGGTAGTCCGACATCTGCTCGGCCACCTGAAGTGCCACATTCTCCTGCGCTTCGGTCGTCGCGGCGCCGAGATGCGGGGTGACGACGACGTTCGGCAGGTGGAACAGCGGCGAATCCGTCGCCGGCTCCTTCTCGAACACGTCGAAGGCAGCCCCCGCGACATGACCGGATTTCAGCGCCTCGGCCAGCGCCGCCTCGTCGACAAGGCCGCCGCGGGCGCAGTTTATGATGCGCACGCCCTTCTTCGTCCTGGCGATGTTCTCCCTCGACAGGATGTTGCGGGTCTTGTCGGTCAGGGGCACGTGCAGCGTGATGAAATCGGCGCGGTGGAGCAGCTCGTCGAGGTCCACCTTAGTCACGCCCATCGACTTCGCCCGCTCCTCGCTGAGATAGGGGTCATAGGCGATGACCTTCATGTGGAGCCCAAGCGCCCGGTCGCAGACGATGCCGCCGATATTGCCCGCACCGATCACGCCCAGCGTCTTGTTGAAAAGTTCCACCCCCATGAAGCGGTTCTTCTCCCACTTCCCGGCATGGGTCGATTCCGACGCTTCCGGCAGTTGCCGGGCGACCGCGAACATCATCGCGATGGCGTGTTCGGCGGTGGTGACGGAATTGCCGAAGGGCGTGTTCATCACGATCACGCCGCGCTTCGATGCGGCGGGAATGTCGACATTGTCGACCCCGATCCCGGCGCGGCCGATGACCTTGAGCCTGGTCGCGGCCTCCAGCACCTTGTCGGAGACCTTGGTCGCCGAGCGGATGGCAAGGCCGTCGTAGTCACCGATGACGGCGAGGAGCCGGTCCTTGTCCTTGCCGAGATCGGGCAGGTAGTCGACCTCGACCCCCCGGTCGCGGAATATCTGGACGGCGGTTTCACTGAGTTTGTCGGATACGAGAACCTTGGGTGTCATCATTCGTTGTCCTGTCATGCCCGCGAAAGCGGGTATCGGTTGAAGGTTCCCGCTTGCGCGGGAATGATATTTCGGGGGTCAGGCGGCCTTGGCCTGCGCCTCTATCTCGGCCTCGAACGCCCATTCGATCCAGGGCATGAGCCGCGCGACGTCGGATGCCTCGACGGTCGAGCCGCACCAGATGCGCAGGCCCGGAGGGGCGTCACGGTAGGCCCCGGCATCAAGCGCCACGCCTTCCTTCTCCAGCCGCTTTGCGACCGCCTTCGCGAAGGCCGCGCCGTCCCGGATGCGCGGATCGGTGAACTTCAGGCACACGCTCGTCGTGGAGGCCGTCGCCGGATCGGCGGCCAGATTGGCGATCCAGTCCCTCTTCGCGACGAAATCTGCGATGGCCTTCGCATTCGCATCCGCCCGCGCGATCAGGGCCGTCAGCCCGCCGACCGACTTCGCCCACTTCAAGGCGACGAGGTAGTCCTCGACGCAAAGCATCGAGGGCGTGTTGATCGTCTCGCCTTCGAAGATGCCCTCGATCAGCTTGCCGCCCTTGGTCAGGCGGAAAATCTTCGGCAGGGGCCAGGCGGGCACATAGCTTTCAAGTCGCTCGACCGCGCGGGGCGACAGGATCAGGACGCCATGGCCGCCCTCGCCGCCCAACGCCTTCTGCCACGAAAAGGTGACGACATCGAGCTTGGCCCAGGGCAGGTCCATCGCGAAGGCGGCGCTGGTCGCATCGCAG
>NZ_JAYRTX010000198.1:0-1871 GCF_041919395.1 Albidovulum sp. | reverse complement strand
GGCGATGCCGAGCATCACGCTGATCACCGTGAGGATCAGCGCGGAATAGAGGAAATCGCGGGCGAGTTCATGGTTGCTGACGCCAAAGGCGTAGAGGGCGGGCACCAGGCCCAGGATGCCGCAGAGGCCGAGGAGGACGACCAGGAGCGGCAGTTCTGCCAGCCGGGCCAGCATCAGAAGAAGTCGATCGAGACTTGCAGGAGGCGTTCGACTTCCGGCACGTCCTTGGCCATGGCGAAGAGCGCGATGGCATCGCCCGGTTCGATCCGAAGGTCGCCCGTCGGCTTCATGACCTTCTCGCCCTTCATCACCGCGCCGACGAGAACGCCTTCGGGAAACTCGATGTCGCGGACCAGGCGACCTGCAAGGGGCGAGGTCGAAAGGACCTGGGCCTCGATCATCTCGGCTTCGGCGTCGCCGATGGAATAGACCGCGCGGACGCGGCCATGCCGGATGTGGCGCAGGATCGACGAGACGGTGGTGGCGCGGGGGTTGATGTAGGCGTCGATGTCGAGGGGCGCCATCAGCGGGGCAAGCGTCGGGTCGTTCACCAGCGCGACAGTCATCGGGCAGCCGGCCTGCTTGGCGCGCACGGCGACGAGGAGGTTGGTCTTGTCGTCATCCGTCACCGCGAGGATCGCGTCGGCCCGGTCGACCGAGGCCTCCATCAGGAGATCGCTGTCCATGCCATCGCCGTTCAGCACGATGGTGCGCTCCAATGCGTCGGCGGCGTGCTCGGCGGTGGCGCGGTTCTTCTCGATGATCTTGGCGCGGATGCGGTCGGTACGGGCTTCTAGCGCCCGCGCGACGGCAAGGCCGACATTGCCGCCGCCGACGATGACCACGCGCTCCTGCTTCTTGGTTTTCTTGCCGAAGATTTCCAAAGTGCGGTTCACGTCCTCGAAATGGGTGAAGACGTAAACCTGATCGTCAGCGTAAAGCTGGTCGGCGGGATCGGGGGCGAAAAGCCGGTCCTCGCGGCGGACGCCGACGACGATGGCGCGGAGGGTTGAGAACAGCTCGTTCAGCTGGCGCAGCGGCGTGTT
This sequence comes from Albidovulum sp., assembly GCF_041919395.1. Classification (NCBI taxonomy): domain Bacteria; kingdom Pseudomonadati; phylum Pseudomonadota; class Alphaproteobacteria; order Rhodobacterales; family Paracoccaceae; genus Albidovulum; species Albidovulum sp. Next base: position 825 of record NZ_JAYRTX010000198.1, on the reverse strand, counting down.
CAGGACCGGGCAGTCCTCATCCAGCTGGATGCCGAGGAGCTGCGCACGCCCGTTCATGAAGCTTTCGGTATCGAAGGTCGCGGGGGCCGCAAGGCGTTGCAGCGCGGCTTCGGCAACCTCGCGCTCGGGCGAGATCACCACGTCGATGGCAAGGCCGACCTCGTTCGTCAGGTTGCCGTAGAGGGGATCCAGGTAGTTCTGAGCCCGGATGCGGGCGATCTTCCGCGTGATGTTGAAGACGCTGTGCGCCACCTGGCACGTCACCATGTTCACCTCGTCCGAATGGGTGGCGGCGATCAGCATGTCGGCATCGCGCGCGCCCGCCTTGGCCAGCACGTCCGGGTGGCTCGCAAAGCCGACGACGCCCTGGACATCAAGCGTGTCGGTCGCGCGGCGGACAAGGTCGGCATTCACGTCGACGAGGGTGACGTCGTTCTTCTCGCCGGAAAGATGGCGGGCGATCTGCCAGCCGACCTGCCCCGCCCCGCAGATGATGACCTTCATCGGTGCCCCCGCGTTCCGCCGTCTGCGCCTGAATGTCAGATCGGGCCGGAGGGGTCAATGTTGCGGGGGTTGGGCGGCGATGGCGTCGAGGCAACCGGGGAGGTTCATCAGGATGTCGCGGTTCCAGAGGCGGAGGATGCGGAAACCCTGGGCGGCGAGCCATTGGTCGCGGCGGAGGTCGCGCAGGGAGCCGTGGCCGGAGCCGTCGGCCTCGATGATCAGGCGGTGGTCGGCGCAATAGAAGTCGGCGATATAGGGACCGATGGGCACTTGGCGGCGGACTTTCAGGCCCATGAAGCGGCGGTCGCGGAGGGCATACCA
>NZ_JAYRTX010000197.1:0-1908 GCF_041919395.1 Albidovulum sp. | reverse complement strand
AGACCTTGATGTGGCGGCGGCCGATCGGCTTCTGCCGGAACATCGGGTAGAACGTGACGACCTCGTAGACGTTGATCGGCTGCAGCTCGAGCTTGGCGGCGATCCACTCGATGGCCTCGGTCGAGATCCAGCCGACATCCTCCTGGATGAGATGCAGCAGGGGCAGCGTGGCGCTGCGCTTCACCGGGTAATGGGTGATGACCTCGTCGATTTGCTTGAGCGTTTCGGGTTTCAGTTTCATCGACGCAGTGAATCAGCGGTCGCACTCGCCCATGACGAAGTCGAGCGAGCCGAGGATGGAGACGACGTCGGACACGAGGTTGCCGACGCAGAGTTTCTGGAGGATGGACAAGTTACAGAACGAGGGGCTGCGGATCTTCATGCGGTAGGGCACGCCGCCGCCCTTGCTCACGATGTAGAAGCCCAGCACGCCCTTCGGGTTCTCGGCCTCGAAGTAGACCTCGCCGGCCGGCATCTGCGGGCCCTCGGTCACGATCATGAAGTTGTTGATGAGCTCCTCCATCGAGGTGAGGATTTTTTCCTTCGGCGGGGCGAAGATCTTGCGCGCGTCCTTCGCATACCAGTCGCCGCCGGGAAAATTCTTCACGATCTGCCGGATGATGCGGATGGACTGCTTCATCTCCTCGCCGCGGCAGAGGTAGCGGTCGTAGCAGTCGCCCTTCGAGCCGACGGGCACGTCGAACTCATACTGCTCGTAGCCGGAGTAGGGCTTGTCCTTGCGCAGGTCGTTCGGCACGCCGGAGCCGCGGAGGTTCGGACCGCTGAGACCGTAGGCGATGGCGTCGGCCTTCGAGATGACGCCGATGCCGACGGTGCGGTCGAGGAAGATCTTGTTCCGCGTCAGCAGGCCGAGGATCTCCTCGAGGATCGGCAGGAACTGGTCGCAGAACGCGTCGACCTTCTGCGTCCAGCCCTCGGGCACGTCGCGGGTCAGGCCGCCGATGCGGGTGTAGCTGGTGGTGAAGCGCGCGCCGGTCAGCTCCTCGAAGAGCTTGTAGAGTTTCTCGCGCTCCTCGAAGCAATACATGAACACCGACCAGGCGCCGACATCGATGCCGTAGGCGCCGAGGCCCATCAGGTGGGACGACACGCGGGCCATCTCGGCCGTGAGGACGCGGATCGCCTGGCAGCGGGGCGGCATCTCGAGGCCGGCGAGGCGCTCGACCGCGATGGCGTAGGCCATGTTGTTCGCGAGCGGGGCGATGTAGTCCAGCCGGTCCGTGTAGGGCACGAACTGGTTGTAGGTCATGTTTTCCGCGATCTTCTCGTCGCCGCGGTGCAGGTAGCCGATGACCGGGTCGGCCTTCGTCACAATCTCGCCGTCGAGCTCGAACTGGATGCGCAGCACGCCGTGGGTGGACGGGTGCGAAGGGCCCATCGAGAGGGACATCTTCTCCGGGTCGAACTCCTTCGGGAGGTTCGAGGCGGCTTTCGCGGCGGCGTCGGGATAGGAAAAATCGGTGGCCATGTTACTCGGGTTTCTCGCTCTTTTCGTTCCAGGCCTCGTCCTTGGCGCGCGGTTCGGCGTCGCTCATCGGCTCACCCGGGGTGGCCACGAAGGGGCCGCCGGCCATCGGGGCGGGAATGACGCCGACGCCGATCTCGGCGTTGATGTCGGCGTCGGACATCTCGGTGGGCAGGCCGGCGAGGGGGAACTCCTTGCGGAGCGGGAAATACGGGTAGGCGTCCCACATCAGGATGCGGCGCAGGTCGGGATGCCCGGTGAACTTGATGCCGAACATGTCGTAGGTCTCGCGCTCGTGCCAGTCGGCGCCGGCCCACAGGCCCGAGGTGGTCGGCATGGCCGGCTCGGCGTCGGAGGCGCAGGGGGCGGCGAGGCGGACGTAGGTGTGCTTCGTGCTCGAGTAGAGGTGCCAAACGACGGTG
>NZ_JAYRTX010000196.1:0-1915 GCF_041919395.1 Albidovulum sp. | reverse complement strand
AATGCCGTCTGGAAGGCGCTTCTGGCCGACTACGAGGAACCGAGCCTCGACCCCTCCGTCGCCGAGGCGCTGGACGATTACGTCGCCCGCCGCAAGGCCGAGGGCGGAGCACCGATGAACTGAGGCGAGTATGACACCGATCCGCAAGACATTCCCCCACGAGGTCGAGATCGTCGAGAACCTCTTCGTGCCGATGCCCGACGGCACGCGGCTGGCGGCGAAGCTCTGGCGGCCGCGGGGGGCGGGGCCGGTGCCCGCGATCCTCGAATACCTGCCCTATCGCAAGCGCGAGGGGACAAGGGCCCGCGACCAGAAGATGCACGCGTGGCTGGCCGGTCACGGCTATGCCTGCGTCAGGCTCGACATTCGCGGCACCGGCGACAGCGAGGGGCTGATCGACGACGAATACACCGAGCAGGAAATCCGCGACGGCGGCGACGCCATTGCCTGGATCGCCGCGCAGGACTGGTGCGACGGGCAGGTGGCGATGTACGGGATTTCATGGGGCGGGTTCAACGGCCTCCAGATCGCGGCGCGCCGGCCACCGGCGCTGAAGACGATCATCACCGTCGGCTCTACGGACGACCGCTATGCCACCGACATCCACTGGGTCGGCGGCTGCCTGTCGAAGGACAATTTCGACTGGTCGGCGACGATGTTCGCCCATAACGACCTGCCGCCCGACCCCGAGATCGTCGGGCCGGCGTGGCGCGCGATGTGGCAGTCCCGGATGCGCCACAACAGCCCGTGGATCCTGCACTGGCTCGCCCATCAGCGCCGCGACGGCTACTGGAAGCACGGCTCGGTCTGCGAGGATTTCTCGCGCATCTCGATCCCGGTTCTTGCGGTCTCCGGTTGGGCCGACAACTATTCCGAAAGCGTGCCGCGCCTTCTTGCGGGGCTTTCCGGTCCCCGGCGCGGGCTGATCGGGCCATGGGCGCATTCCTTCCCTCACGACGTGACCGTGAAGCCCGCGATCGGCTGGCTGCAGGAGGTCAGGCGCTGGTGCGACCACTGGATGAAGGGAACGCCGGGCGGGGTCATGGGCGATCCGATGTACCGGGTCTGGATGCAGGAGAGCGTGGCGCCCTCGACCTGCTACCGCGAGCGTCCGGGCCGTTGGGTGGCCGAGGCGGTGTGGCCCTCGCCGCGCATCGAGCACCGGGTGCTTCACCTCAATCCGCGCGGCCGGCTTGACGATCACGCGGGCGCGGCGGCGGGTGTCGCGATCGCGTCGCCTCTCTGGGTCGGGCTCGCCGCCGGCGAGGTCGGGCGCTACGGCGACGACGCCGAATGGCCGACCGACCAGCGCGAGGATGACGGCGGTTCGCTCGTATTCGTGACCGAGCCCTTGGCCGAGCGAACCGAGATACTCGGGGCACCGCAGTTGCACCTGCGCTTTTCCTGCGACAGGCCCCTCGCGCTCGTCGCGGTGCGGCTCAACGATGTCATGCCGGACGGAAGGTCCACCAGGGTGACGCTCGGCTGCCTCAACCTCACCCACCGCGACAGCCACGAACAAGCGAAAGCTCTTGTGCCAGGGCAGGTTTACGACGCGGTGATCGACCTCGACGACATCGCCCATGCCTTCCCGGCCGGCCACCGCATCGCGGTCTCGCTGTCGACGACCTACTGGCCGATCTGCTGGCCCTCGCCGGAACTGGCGACGCTAACCGTCATGACGGGCGAAAGCAGGCTCGAGTTGCCGGTCCGCCCGCCCGATCCCGCCGACGCCGCCTTGCGCGCCTTCGACCCGCCCGAGATGGCCGCGCCGCCGCCCTCGGTCGATCTGCCGGTCGAGACCCGGGTGCGCCGGTCCGTCCGCCGCGATCTTCTGACAGGAGAAATGGTCGTCGACTTCCCGCGCTGGACCTCCGCGCGCGAGATGCCCGACATCGGCCAGACCATCACCGCC
>NZ_JAYRTX010000195.1:0-1925 GCF_041919395.1 Albidovulum sp. | reverse complement strand
CGATCATGGAGGCGGCGAAGCTTATCGACTGGGCGAACGCGCGCAACGCCGCCAACCGCGCCGCCGTGCCCTCTGCGCTCGCCGCGGTCTTCGATCCGCCCTGGACCACCGTGCATGTGGGCCAGATCAGCGGCGGCACCGCGCACAACATCACCGCCGAACACTGCACCTTCGGACTCGATTTCCGCGTCGTTCCGGGCGAGGCCGCAGAGGACTGGGCGCGGGCCTATCAGGCGAAGGTGGCGGAGGTCGAGGCCGGGATGAAGGCCGTCCGGCCCGAGGCGGGCGTCACGCTCGCCCGTGTCTTCGACGTGCCGCCGCTGGTGCCGGAGGAAGGCGGCGCGGCCGAGGCGCTCGCGCGGGCGATCACCGGCGACAACGGCTCCCATGTCGTGAGCTACGGCACCGAGGCCGGGCACTTCCAGAAGGCGGGCTATTCCACGGTGGTCTGCGGGCCGGGCGACATCGTCCAGGCGCATCAGGCGGACGAATACATCGAGGTGGCGGAGTTCGAGGCCGGCTGGCGCTTCATGCAGGCCCTTGTCGGGGGGCTGGCGGCATGACCTTCCCCATCCGCGCGGACAACCCCGCCACCTTCACCGGGCCGCTGCCCGAGGCGGCCGATGTCGTCGTCATCGGCGGCGGCGTGATCGGGGTGATGACCGCCTGGTTCCTCGCCCGGCGCGGGGTGAAGGTGGTCCTCTGCGAGAAGGGCCGCATCGCCGGAGAACAGTCGAGCCGCAACTGGGGCTGGGTCCGCCAGCAGGGGCGGGACCCGGCCGAACTGCCGATCATGATCGAGGCGATGGCGATCTGGAAGGGTCTTTCCGCGGAGGCGGGCGCCGACCTCGGCTTCCGCCAGACCGGAGTGCTCTACCTCGCCAACAAGCCGGCCGATCTCGCCCGTTACGAAGGCTGGATGGTCCATGCCAGGGCACACGGGCTCGACACGCGGATGGTAACCGCGAGCGAGGTCGCGGCGATGCTGCCGAACGCCGCCGGCTGGCTCGGCGGCATCTGGACCGCGTCCGACGCCCGTGCCGAACCCTGGATCGCGGTGCCGCGCATCGCCACGGCGCTTGCGGCGCGGGGCGTGGCGATCCGCGAGGACTGCGCCGTGCGCGCGCTCGACATCGCCGGCGGGCGGATTGCGGGCGTCCTCACCGAACGCGGGCGCATCCGCGCCGACCGGGTGGTTCTGGCGGGCGGCGCCTGGTCCGCGCTCCTTGCGCGGGCGCAGGGGATCGGCTTGCCGCAGCTTTCGGTCCGCGCCACCGTCGCCGCCACCGAGCCGCTGCCGGAGGTCTGGACCGGTGCTGCCGCCGACAGCCATTTCGCCATCCGCCGGCGGGCGGACGGCGGCTACACGCTCGCCCCCGGCCATTTCCACGAATTCTTCATCGGACCCGACGCATTCCGCAACCTCTGGGCGTTCCGGGCCCAGATCCTCAGCGATCTTTCGGGTACCCGCTTCCTGCCCGCCGCGCCGAAGCACTATCCCGATGCCTGGGGAACCCCGCGGCGCTGGTCGCCGGACGGCGAGAGCCCTTTCGAGCGCGTGCGCGTGCTCGACCCCGCCCCGAACCGCGCCGAGATCGAACGGCTCAGGACGCGATTCGCGGCGGCATTCCCGGCTCTCGGCAAACCCGCGATCCGCACCGCCTGGGCCGGGATGATCGACACCATGCCCGATGTGGTGCCGGTGATCGACCACGCGGCCGCGCTGCCGGGGCTGACGATCGCCACCGGCATGTCGGGCCACGGCTTCGGCATCGGGCCGGGTGTGGGCCGGGTCGTCGCCGACCTCGTCGCGGGACTCGCGCCCGGCCACGATCTCGCGCGGTTCCGGCTCGCGCGGTTTTCCGACGGCTCGAGGATCGAGCTCGGCCCCGCGCTCTGAGCGCCTTCGTTGTCGAAGCGCGCCG
>NZ_JAYRTX010000194.1:0-1978 GCF_041919395.1 Albidovulum sp. | reverse complement strand
CTGGCAGGTCCTTCCAGGGCTTCCTCGCGTCGAAGCCGTAGTGTTTCGCCAGCGCGTCGATGGTCTGCAGGAAATAGGGCGACTTCGACTTGTTCCAGGGGGCAAGCGCCCCGTCCTTCAGCTTCAGAGTGACGTCCGGCACGACGAGGCGCTCGTCGAAGAAAAGCTCCACCCCGAGCCCGTCGCAGGCCGGGCAGGCGCCGAAGGGCGCGTTGAAGGAGAAGAGCCGCGGCTCGATCTCGGGGATGGTAAAGCCCGAGACCGGGCAGGCGAAATTTTCGCTGAAGGTAATCCGCTCCGGCTCGCCATCGGCCGGCGCGGTCTCCAGAATGGCGATGCCGTCGGCGAGGTTCAGCGCGGTGCGGAAGCTGTCGGCCAGCCGCGTCTCCAGCCCCTCGCGCACGACGATGCGGTCCACCACGACGTCGATGTCGTGGCGGAACTTCTTGTCGAGCGTTGGAGGCTCCTCCAGCTCGTGGAACTGACCGTCCACCTTGACGCGCTGGAAGCCCTGCTTCCTGAGCTCGAGAAATTCCTTGCGGTACTCGCCCTTCCGGTCGCGGACGATGGGAGCCATAAGGTAGCCGCGCGTGCCTTCCGGCATCGCCATCACCGCGTCGACCATGTCCTGCACCTGCATCGCCTCGATCGGCTTGCCGGTGGCGGGGCTGTAGGGCGTGCCGACGCGGGCGAAGAGGAGCCGCAGGTAGTCGTAGATTTCCGTCACCGTGCCGACGGTGGAGCGGGGGTTCTTCGAGGTCGTCTTCTGCTCGATGGAAATGGCGGGCGAGAGGCCGGAGATGTGGTCGACATCCGGCTTGCCCATCATGTCGAGGAACTGGCGGGCATAGGCCGAGAGGCTTTCGACATAGCGCCGCTGGCCCTCTGCGTAGATCGTGTCGAAGGCCAGCGAGGACTTGCCCGAACCCGAAAGCCCGGTGATCACTGTCAGACGGTCGCGCGGGATGTCGACGTCGATGTTCTTGAGGTTGTGCTCGCGCGCGCCCCTCACCTCGATGAATTTCTGTTCGGCCATCCCTGCCCCCGCGGTTCACGCCGTTAACAGATAGTGCATGGGGGCCGAGTCTCCAACCCGAAATTGAGAACATAAGCGGAACCTTTCCACCCGGAATCGCCCGGCCTTTGCAGCGGCGGGGCGGCAGGCGGCGGCCTTCGTCCCGCGGCGGATCGGCAATCCATTCACTTTTTTGAATGTAACGTCGCAATTCCCCTTGATGCCGGAGCGGAGCGGCGCCAGATGAGGGGACACCCGCCGATGAGAGGCCGATTCCGATGCTGAACTTCTTCAAGTCTGCCCCCCGCCTGACCGCCGCCGAGGCCGTGTCCCGCGTCAAGGCCGGAGACCTGACGCTCATCGACGTGCGCGACCAGGGGGAACTTGCCGCCACCGGACGTGCCCAGGGCGCGCTCCACGTGCCGCTGATGGTTCTCCGGATGAAATGCGACCCCTCCAGCCCGGAATGCCTTCCGGAGCTTTCCACCGACAAGCCGGTGGCGGTCTACTGCGCCTCGGGCGGCCGAAGCCAGATGGCCGCGCAGGTCCTGATCTCGCTCGGCTACCGCGAGGTCCACAACATCGGCGGCCTCTTCGACTGGCAGGCGGCCGGCGGCGCGATCAGCCGCTGAGCCGGGGTCCGTCCTCACGAAGGCGCTGATTGCGCCCCCACCGCTCAGATATGGAGCGCGCGGCCGTATGCGTCGAGCACGGCCTCGTGCATCATCTCGCTCAGCGTCGGATGCGGGAAGACCGTCTCCATCAGTTCCGCCTCGGTCGTTTCCAGCGTCCGGCCGACGACATAGCCCTGGATCAGTTCGGTCACTTCCGCGCCAACCATGTGGGCGCCGAGAAGCTCGCCGTTCTTGGCGTCGAAGACGGTCTTGACCATCCCCTCGGGCTCGCCGAGCGCGATCGCCTTGCCGTTGCCGATGAAGGGGAAGCGGCCGACCTTCACCTGGT
>NZ_JAYRTX010000193.1:0-2045 GCF_041919395.1 Albidovulum sp. | reverse complement strand
CCGAAGGCCCCCGCGCCGGATCAGAACCGGAAGCCCACGGTCAGCGCCGCCGTCGTGGCGTCAATGTCCGTGCCGGTGTTGTCGAAATTGTCGAACTGGTTCGTAAGCACCTCACCGCCGACGGTCCAGCGGTCGTTCAGCGCATATTCCGCGCCGACGCCGGCGAACCAGCCGGTGTCGTCGCGGCTCACGCCGCCGATGTCCGCGCTCGCCTGTGCGGCACCGCCACGGACATAGAGCAGCGTCCGCCCCATGTCATAGCCGGCACGAACACCGAGCCGGGCGATGCTGTCGAGGTTGTCGCCGGCGGTGCCGAGGTCGATGTCGGTCTTGTCCCAGTCGAGCCCCGCGCCGAGCACCCACTGGCCGAAATCCCAGTCGTACCCTCCGCGCAGGCCGTAGATCGCGCCGTTGCCATCGACTGCCCCGGCCGATGCGTCGCCGTAGCCGACCTGGCCACCGACCCAGCCGCCGGTCCAGTCGCCGTTCGGCGCGGCCGCGACGACGGGTGCAGCGACGGGCGCCTCCACCACCGGCTCGGCGTAGCCGCCGGCAAGCGCCGGGGCGGCGAACGCCGCGCCGAAGGCCAAGCCGAGGGCCGTCTTGCTGATGTGTCTCATCTTGATCTCCTTGTCTGCTCGGGCATGCGGGGCAGATGCAGCCTTCCCGGCCACCGTCACTGCCCTCCCACGGAATGAAGTTGGCCAAGTCGGGCGGGGTTCCAAGGGGCCTTCACGGACCGTTGATCCGAAGCCCACGCGCCACACCCCCGGATCGGCGAAACCTTGCGCACTAGTGACCGGGACCGGCCTCGTTTCGCCGACTGGACAGCGATCGCGCCCGAAGATACCTCAGGAAGGCGAGTTCATTCCCCTCGCCCGGAGACGTTCCGGGCCAAGCCTGGAGGACAGCCATGCGTCTCGACTCGGCCGCAGCGATCGTCACCGGCGGGGCCTCGGGCCTCGGCGCGGCAACGGCGGAGGCCTTCCGCCAGAGGGGCGCAAGGGTCACGGTCTTCGACCGCGCGACCGGGGGGGAGGCTGTCGCCCAGGACATCGGTGCGCATTTCGCCGCCGTGGACGTGACCGACGAGGCTTCCGTCGCGGCCGGAATCGCCTCGGCCCGCGCCGCCATGGGCCGGATCGACGTGCTGGTGAACTGCGCCGGCATCGCCACCGGCGAACGGATCCTCGGTCGCGAGGGGCCTCACGCGCTCGCCTCGTTCCGCCGCACGCTCGACATCAACCTCGCCGGCACCTTCAACGTGATGCGTCTCGCGGCCGCCGAGATGGCGCGCAACGACGGCCCCGAACGAGGCGTCATCGTCAACACCGCCTCCATCGCGGCCTTTGACGGACAGAAGGGCCAGGCGGCCTATGCGGCCTCCAAGGGCGGGATCGTCGGCCTGACGTTGCCGGCCGCGCGCGACCTCGCGAGCCTCGGCATCCGCGTCTGCGCCATCGCGCCCGGCATCTTCGCCACGCCGATGATGAAAGGCCTGCCGGAGGAGGTGCAGGCGAGCCTCGCCGCCGAGGTCACCTTCCCGCGCCGCCTCGGCGATCCGGCCGAATATGCCGCACTCGCCGCCTTCATCGTCGAATGCGGCTATCTCAACGGCGAGGTGATCCGCCTCGACGGTGCGCTCCGGATGCGCTGATGGCGCGCCAGAACCGCGTGACGCCCGAGGGCGAGATCATCGCCCACCCGGGGCGGGGGCTTTTCATGGGCAACCGGGGTATCCTGCACGACGGCGGGGGACGGATCGTCGCCCCCTTCCGGCACCGGAACTGGGTCTGCTGTGTGACCGCGTTCAGGGGCCGCAACCGGACGGTGATGGCGCCGGGGCGCTACACCGAGCTTTTCTTCCTTGACGAGGCAGTGGCGCTCGCCGCCGGGCACCGGCCGTGCGGCGAGTGCAGACGGCAAGACTACGCCGCGTTCCGCGCGTCCTGGGCTGCGGCCACGGGCGACGGCCTGCCCGACGCGCCGGAAATGGACCGGGCGCTTCATGCTGCCCGCATCGCGCCCCGAAAACGCACGCAGCG
>NZ_JAYRTX010000192.1:0-2047 GCF_041919395.1 Albidovulum sp. | reverse complement strand
TGCGCGCGAGCAGGCGCTCGGAAACCCACTCCATGACGCCTTGCCAGATCGCGTCTTTGGTTGGGAAGTGCCGGAACAGCGCGCCCTGCGTCAGCTTCATCCGTGCGGCGATGGCCGAGGTGGTTATGTCTTCGGGATTGGCGCTTGCGGCAAGCTCTATCACCGCCTCAACGGCCTCGGCCCGACGCTCGTCCGAAGGCAGATACTTCGCTCGTGGTGACATTGGTGCCTTCATCGCAGAAAGAAAGTAATTGATCACTATCTTTCACGATGCTAAGTCAAAGTCAATGAATATGTATGTCTCGATCAATCGATTCCAGACAGGGACCAGACAGTATCTTCTCCATGCTCAAGGAAGTATGTGAGTACTTGCATCTAGCTGAGCGACCTGCGACGGACTGAAGGGGGACGATCCCGTGAAAAACCCGAGCAGGAGAATTCGGCAGCACGCTCTGCATTTCTTGATGTTCTGCGCCGTCGCGGCAGCGCCTGCGTCTGCGGAGACGATGACCGGGGCGCAAGTGATGGCGCAGATCGTCGGCAAGGATCTGGTGATGCGACGCCATGGCATGACGGTGCATCTGCGCTATGACGTCGATGGGACGGTCGAGGTGAAGGCGCCGCTGCTCGACGGGGTCGGTCGTTGGGTCCTTGTCGGCGACAGCCTTTGCATGACCCTGACAGAGGGTCCGCGACGGGGCGAGACCTGCCATGTGTTTGAGGACATTGGCGGTGGTGGCTACAAAAACTCCGAGGGGCAGATCCTGCGCCAGCGGTGACGGAACGCCCGTGGGTCGGATCGCCGCGTCACGGGCGCAACGTAGGGGCGGGTCCGAATCCTGTCGGGGTCACCGGCGTTCTCCTGTGCTTTCAACTACCGCGATACCGCAAGCTCCATCGCGGCGAGGAACCGCGCGACCTCGGCGGTCGTGTTGTAATGGCAGACCGAGACGCGAACGCAGTCGGCAAGGCCCAGGGGATGCAGGATGTTTCCGCAGTAGTGGTCGTCCTTGCGGATGTGCACGCGGATGCCCTGCCGGGCGAGATGCTGCACCAGATCGGCCGACGACATGCCGTCGAGGGTCAGCGACACGACGCCTTCGCGTCCCTCGACGGCAGGGCCGCCGATGACGGTGACGCCCGGCATTTCGGCAAGCCCCCGGGCGTTCCCCGCGCCTTGCAGCATGGCCCGCATCAACCGCGATTCGTGGTCGTGGATGGCCGCCGCCGCCGCCTCGATCCGGGCGCGGCGGTCGGTGTCGTCGGTGAAGGCGCTGCCCAGCCAGTCGAGATAGGCCACGACGTCGGAGAAGGTCGCATAGGCGCCCGCGTCACGGGTGCCGAGTTCCCAGGCCGTGACCGGCCCGCCGACGATCTGCTCCTTCGCGCAGCTGGTCAGCCGGTTCGAGGCCCATCCGACGCCGTAGCCGTGGCGGGAGAAGACCTTGTAGGGTGACACGGCATAGCCGTCCGCGCCGAAGGCGGCGCAGTCGATGTGGCCGTGGCTCGCGTGCTGTATGCCGTCGATGATGATGAAGGCGTCCGGCGCCTGCGCGCGGATCGCCGCCGCGATGGCGGCGACGTCGACGGCCATGCCGGTGACCGGCGATGTCTGGACGATGGTTGCGACGCGGACCTCGGGCGAGATCAGGGCGAGATAGGCGTCGAGGCCGACCGTTCCGGTGGCGTCGTCATGCACCGCCAGCAGATGCGGCCGCCCCGTCACCTCTGCCCAGCGCGCCATCGCGCTGCGCGAGGCCGGGTGTTCCAGCGTCGAGCCGAGCATGACGCCGCCCGGTGCCGCGCCGAGGGCCGCGGTGCGGATCAGCCGGAAAAGCACCTCCGTCCCGCTTTCGCCCACGAAAACCTGCCCGCCGGGCGCGTTGAGGAAGACCCGCATGTCCGCGCGGCCCCTGTCGATCGCCGCCATCAGCGCCCTGGAGGCCGGGTTGTCGCGCCCCTGATTGTCCGCGTAGCCGGCATAGGCGGCCGAGGTCTCGATCACCGATTTCAGCCTCAACGCGCCGCCCGCATTCTCGAAGAAGAT
>NZ_JAYRTX010000191.1:0-2051 GCF_041919395.1 Albidovulum sp. | reverse complement strand
GCGGACGTCCCGCGCTACCCTGAGTTCCTGCCCTGGACGGCTGCCGCGCGGGTGCGTTCGCGCACGCCGCAGCCCGACGGCAGCGAGGTAGTGGAGGCCGACCTCGTGATTTCCTTCAAGGTCTTCCGCGAAAGGTTCGGCAGCCGTGTCCGGCTCGATCCCGCAGCCATGACCATCGACACGACCTATCTCGACGGCCCGTTCCGCCACATGCATTCCCGCTGGGCGTTCCGGGACGCGGGCGAGGGCCTTTGCGACGTGGACTTTCACGTCGATTTCGAGTTCCGCAACGCGATCCTGCAGAAAGTGATCGGCGTCGTCTTCGACGAAGCCATGCGCCGCGTGGTCAGGGCGTTCGAGGCGCGGGCCGAGGCGCTCTACGGCCGCCCGTCCTAGCCGAGCGTGGCGGCGAGCAGGAGGTCGAGCGCATGATCGACGGTGGCCCGGCGCACCCCGGCGCGGCCGATCGCGCCGAACTCCACCGTCTCGGTCCGGGTGCGCCGCCCGGTTGCGGCGAGCGCGAAGCAGACCCGCCCCTCGGGCTTGTGCTCCGATCCGCCGGGGCCGGCAATGCCGGTGACCGCCACGGCGAGCGAGGCGAGCGCCCGGTCGAGCGCGCCTTCGGCCATGGCGCGGGCAACCTCCTCGCTTACCGCGCCGTGGGTCTCGATCAGCCAGGGATCGACACCGAGCATCGCCGTCTTGGCGGCGTTGGAATAGGTGATGAAGCCGCGGTCGAAGACGTCGGAGGAGCCGGCCACGTCGGTGATCGCCGCGCCGACCATTCCGCCGGTGCAGCTTTCGGCCGTGGCGATCCGGTCGCCCGACCTTCGCGCGGCGGCGAGAAGTTCCTCCGCCTTCGTCATAGGCCCATGACCCCGTGCCAGAGCCCGGCCGCGGCCACGGTGGCAAGTCCGGCGAAGAGACCGGCCCAGAGGTCGTCCGTCATCGTCGCCCCGGCCGTTCCCTTGCGGTCGGCCCGGCCCACCGGGCCGGGTTTCCAGATGTCGAAGAGCCGGAAGAAGAGGAAGGGCACGGCCCAGCCGGGCCAGGCGGACAGGGCCCAGTCCTCCATCCCGCGGCTCCAGAAGGCGGCGGCGGGGAAGAGAAGCGCGATCCACTGGCCCGCGACCTCGTCGATGACGATCTCGGACGGGTCCTTGTCGGCCGTTCCCGCGACGGTCCGCGCCACCGCCCAGTAGCCGAGCGGGATCACGGCGAGCGTGGCCAGCGCGAGCGCGGGGAAGCCGAGGAGATGGTCGATCGCCACGCCGAGGCAGAGCGCCGCCGCCGAGCCCCATGTGCCGGGGGCAGGCCTGAGGAGGCCGACGCCGAACAGGGTGGCGATGGCGCGCGGCAGGGTCACGCCCGCACCAGCGTCACGGTGGCGAGTGCGGCGATGCCTTCCTCGCGCCCGGTGAAGCCGAGACGTTCGGATGTCGTCGCCTTGACGCTGATCCGGTCAGCGCCCGAACCTGTGATCCGGGCGAGTTCACGTGCCATGTCAATCGCATGCGGGCCGATCTTCGGGCGCTCGCAGATGATCGTCACGTCGGCGTTCGAAAGGGCATAACCCCTCTGCCTGGCAAGCCCGGCGGCGTGGGCAAGGAAGATCTCGCTCGCCGCGCCCTTCCACTGCGGATCGGACGGCGGGAAATGCCGGCCGATGTCACCCTCGGCGAGCGCACCGTAGATTGCGTCGGTCAGCGCATGCATTGCCACATCGGCATCGGAATGACCGAGAAGCGCCTTCTCATGCGGCAAGCGCACCCCGCACAGGGTGACGTGATCGCCCGCGGTGAAGGCATGGACGTCAAAGCCGTTGCCGGTGCGGATATCCATCGCTTTGCCCAGCATCCTTTCGGCGCGGGCGAAGTCCCCGGGCCAGGTGATCTTGATGTTCTCCTCCTCGCCCTCGACGATGGCGACGTCAAGTCCGGCGGCGCGGGCGATCTCCACGTCGTCGGCGGCGGGGCCGGGATGGGCGCGGTAGGCGGCAAGGATCGCGTCGAGGCGGAATCCCTGCGGCGTCTGCGCGCGCCAGAGCCCGG
>NZ_JAYRTX010000190.1:0-2065 GCF_041919395.1 Albidovulum sp. | reverse complement strand
GGTCTCATGGCCGCGCTCTTCCTGGCGGGTTTCGCCGCCCAGCTCGCGCTGAAGGATCCGTTGTGGTTCCAGCACTTCCGGCTGTCGGCGGGCGGGCTGTCCCCCGCCATGCTGGCCGCTGTCGGCGCGCAGGGCGTCGTGGCTGCGGCCTACCTGCTGCGGAACGGCGGGCTGGGGCATCTCCGGCGGATCGGTCGCGCAATGGGCTGGGCCCGCCTTGCCCTTCTGGCGTTCGTCCTCGTGGTCGCGTCGAAGGCCGCGATGGACTTCATCGCCTCGGACAACCCCTCCCGGTACGTCAAGCAGCTTGCCATCGCGTTGGCTTTCCTCGGCTGCAACCTTCTTGCCCTCGCCGCTTTCGCCGTGGCGCTGCCCGGCCCGGCGCTGAGCACCGCGGTGGGGCCGATCGCGCCGCTGGTGGCGCCACCAGGCGCCGACACCGGAGCGACACCTGCCGGCCGGAGCCTTCCCTGGCTCGCCGCGCTCTTCGTCCTGGTTATCTGCGCCATGATCAGCCTATGGTCCTTCGACGGAGTGCCGCACCTGGATGGGATCGTCTATCTCTTCCATGCTCGCTATTTCGCCGAGGGCCAGCTCTCCGTTCCGGTGCCGGCCGTGGTCGAGGCGTTCGGCCACTACCTCATGGATGCCAATGGCAACCGCTGGTTCTCCGTCAATCTTCCGGGCTGGCCGGCCGCGCTCGTCCCGGCGATCTGGTCGGGGGTGCCGTGGCTTCTCAATCCGGTTCTGGCCGCGATCTGTGTCGTCCTCCTGCACCGTTTCGTGCGGACTGCGACCGACCGGCGCACCGCCGACCTCGTCGTGATCCTTCTCGCCGTCTCGCCCTGGTTCCTGTCGATCTCGTCCACCTATCTCCTGCACACCTTCACCGCCGCGCTCGTTCTCGGGGCGTGGGTGCTGCTTCAGAAGTCGCGCGAGGCGCCAAGCTTCCTCTTGCCGTTTCTTGCCGGCGCCCTGATGGGCTGGCTCTTTCTCAGCCGGCCGCTCGAGGGGGTCTACATGGGCGTCCTGACCGGGCTCTGGACGCTGGGTTTCCTGACCGACCGGCGGCAGTGGCGCACTGTGGTCATGTACGGGCTGGGCTGCATCGCGGTGGGGATCCTCCTCTTCGCGTACAATACCGCGCTGACCGGGTCGCCGATGACCCTGCCGATGACCGTCTATCTCGACGCGTTCTGGGGTCCCGGAGCGAATGCCATCGGCTTCGGCCCTGACCGCGGGCCGCCCGACTGGGGCAATGTGGACGTATTTCCCGGTCACACGCCTGCGGAAGCGCTGATCAACTTCCAGCAAAGCCTCTACGAACTCAACTTCGACCTCTTCGGCTGGGCGGGCGCGTCACTCTTCTTTGCGCTCGTATTCCTCATCTGGGGGCGCTGGAGCCGCCTGGCGGCAGCAATGGCGGTGATCACCGGCGTGACGGTCCTGCTCTATGCGCTCTACTGGTATGTGGGCGGATTCTACGCCGGACCGCGCTATTGGTTCATGGCACTCATTCCGATGCTTCTCTTCTCCGCCCTCGGCATCCGGGAATTCGTCGCGCGGATGCACGCCCTCTATCCGCATGGCCAGGCCGCCGAGAGGATCACCGCACTCCTCCTGATGCTGGGCGTGACCTCGATCGCGGTCTTCGAAAGCTGGCTCGCCTTCAACAAGTATCCCGACATCAACAACTACCACGCCGACTATCTCGACCTCTCGCGGCGGGCTGAGCTCAGGAACGCGCTTGTCTTCGTCCACATCGAGAAACCCGAACGTTACGGCAGCGCGTTCTGGCTGAACGATTTCAGCGACGACGCCGATACCCCGCTCTTCGCGGTCGACCTCGGGACCGAGGTCAATCGCAAGGTCGCCGCGGCCTATCCCGATCGGAGGATTTTCCTCGTCGAGGGGCGTTCGGAACGGTATCCCCACGCCACGGTCGTCGCGGGCCCGATCGGCATCGACGACCTGAAGTGACGCCTGGGCTGCGACCCGCGCAGGGTCACGCGAACCGCATGATGCCGATGGCGACCAGCGCCATCACGAACAGCGGATAGCCGAA
>NZ_JAYRTX010000189.1:0-2079 GCF_041919395.1 Albidovulum sp. | reverse complement strand
GCGATCCGGGGGATTTCAATATGGAAAAGATCGAACGGCTGGCGCAGTTCGCGGTCATCTTCATCGCGTCGATCCTGGCGATCGCAGCCGCGGGGTGGGGGAAGGACATCCTCGCTCCGATCACACTCGCACTTGTTGCCGGCGTGGTGCTGTCTCCGCTTTCGGATTTCTGGGAAGGACACGGCTATTCGCCCGTCTGGGGCGCCCTCCTCGGTCTTTTCGTGACTCTGATCGTCGTCGGCGCACTGGTGCTGGCGTTCCAGCCCATCATAGCGGGCCTCGTCGAGCAGGCGCCCAAGGTCTGGTCCGACATGCGCGAAGTCGTGGCCAGCCTCCGCGGCCTTCTGCGGGGCCTGTCAGAGGTCACCGACAACGTGACGAGCGCCATCGCACCAGAGGCAAACGCCGCCCCGGCCGCCCCGGCCGAGGAGGCGGTCGCCATGCCCTCTGTCTCGGACGCCATAATGGCCGCGCCGCTGATCCTTTCGCAGATCCTCATCTTTGCCGGGGCGCTGTTCTTCTTTCTTCTCACCCGCCGCGAGATCTACGACTGGGTATCCCTGCGGCTTTCCAGCCGGGGCGAGCGGGCCGAACTCGCGATGCGGCTGCGCCGGGCCGAGCGGAACGTGGCCCGCTACTTCTCGACCATCACCCTCATCAACGCCGCCCTCGGGGTACTTACCGCGATCGCGCTCCAGGTGATGGGCGTGGCGGATGCCATGATGTGGGGGGTGGTCGCCTTCCTGATGAACTTCATCGTCTATCTCGGGCCGACCGTGTTCGTTGTTGTCCTCCTGTTCGTGGGCGTGGCCGAATTCGATGGCGCGGCGTCGCTTGCGCCCGCCGCGTCCTTCATTCTTCTCAACACGATCGAGGGCCAGTTCGTCACACCCGCGCTCGTGGGCAAGCACATGGCAGTGAACCCGCTTCTGGTGTTCCTCGCGCTCATCGTCGGGATCTGGCTGTGGGGGCCGATCGGGGGGATCGTGGCGATTCCTCTCCTGCTCTGGGGTCTCGTCCTCAGCGACTCGCTCGCTCCGAGACCCCGCGCGGCCTTGCAGGAGCAGGGCGCGTGATGGTTCAGACGACCTCCGGCGGGATGAGGGGGATCTCCTTTGCGTCACGCTCGGCCGCCGTCACGTCATAGGGAAGCACGAATCCGCGGCGGTCTTCGGGGCGCACCCTCATGTTTGCGAGCGCCTGCGCGCGCCAGGTCGCAACGGCCCGTGCCGGGTCGAAGAAAGCCGACCCCGACCCGGAGGGAAGCCAATGGGCCATCACCCTCCGGCGCAAGGCGCGCACCTGCGCCCGGTCCGTCAGAGCAACCCCCGCCTCGGTGTCCCACCGGAGGCTTCGACCATTAAGATTGGCCGAAGACACGATGGCAGCATTGTCGTCGAACACCGATACCTTTGCATGGATGTAGACTATGGGCGCGCCATTCAGCTTGTCGCGGCCATGGCTATGACCGTGGCGCCCATCAGCCGCGCGGGGCTGCGCCGCGGCCCCGACGAAAAGGCGGCTGCGGAAGGCCCTCTGGAGTATGCGGACCGCGCGGGCCTGAAGGAACTCGCCGAACCGCGCGTCGAGCGAGATGCGGCGCTCGAAGGCGATCTCCTCCGGTGCGCCGGGCAAGATCAGGATCATCGTTAGGTCGGGCTTTTCCTCGGCCAGTCGGGCGAAATATCGCGCCAGCTTCAGGTCGCGGAAGTACTGTGTCTCAAGGTAGATCATCCGCCGCGCCTTGCGCGCCATATGCTCATGGGCGTCGGCAATCTCCTGCACCAGGGGAGCCGGGCCGAAAGGAAGGAATCCCCTGGGATGTGGCCGGGAAAGCGTTCGCAGGAGGTGGCGATGACGCTGCGGGGCCATCCGACCGGCGGTCACGTCAATAAACGTCTCAAGATGGTGCTGGGCCTCGGCGACGGCGGAGCCGGACAAGAGCAGCTGGACATCGTGCCAGGTCTCCTCCGCGTCGCGGTCGTGCAACGGCGTGTCGAAGCGCCGCTCATCCAGGTCGAGACCGCCGATGTAGAGACGTTGGCGGTCAAAGACCGCGAGTTTCTGGTGATGCGTGGC
>NZ_JAYRTX010000188.1:0-2091 GCF_041919395.1 Albidovulum sp. | reverse complement strand
GGCTGAGGAAGGCGGCGAGGAAGCCGAGCCGCGCCAGCCCCATCGCGGTGAGCATGAACCCGGAGAGGAAGGCAAGGAGGATGGCCGCGCCGAGATATTCGGGCGTGCCCGCCCGCGCGACCTCCCCCACAGCCGCCGCCGTCATCAGGGAGGCGACGGCGACGGGGCCGACCGCAAGGGTTCGGGAGGTTCCGAAAACCGTGTAAAGCAGGATCGGCAGGATCGAGGCATAGAGGCCGACCTCGGCCGGAAGCCCGGCAAGGAGCGCATAGGCGAGCGACTGGGGGACGAGCATGATCGTGACGATCACCGCCGCAACGATGTCGGAGGTGAAGCTGTCCCGCGAGTAGGAGCGGCCCCAGTCGAGGATCGGGAGGTATCGTCTGAGCATCGGGGCAGCCGGGGCCGGGTCAGAGCTTGTTGACCGGAACCTTCAGGTAGGTATTGCCGTCCTCCTCGGGCGGCGGCATCTGGCCCGCGCGCATGTTGACCTGCAGCGAGGGAACGATGAGCCTGGGCATCCCGAGCGTCTTGTCGCGCGCCTCGCGCATCGCGACGAACTCGTCGGCGCTGCGGCCCGCGCCGACGTGGACGTTGCGTGCCTTCTCCTCGGCCACGGTCGTTTCCCAGGCGTAGTCGTCACGGCCGGGGGCCTTGTAGTCGTGACCGACGAAGATGCGGGTGGCATCGGGCAGGCTGAGTATCTTCTGGATCGAGTCATAAAGTGCTTGCGCCGAGCCGCCGGGGAAGTCGCAGCGTGCGGTCCCGAAATCGGGCATGAACAGCGTGTCGCCGACGAAGGCGGCGTCCCCGATCACGTAGGTCAGGCAGGCCGGCGTGTGACCGGGCGTGTGGAGCACATGCCCCTCCAGCCCGCCGATGCGGAAGCTGTCGCCCTCGCGGAAGAGCCGGTCGAACTGGCTGCCGTCGCGCTGGAACTCCGTGCCTTCGTTGAAGATCTTGCCGAACGTGTCCTGCACCACGGTGATGTTGGCGCCGATCCCGATCTTGCCGCCGACCCGATCCTGGATATAGGGGGCCGCCGAGAGGTGATCGGCGTGCACATGGGTTTCGAGGATCCACTCGACCGTCAGCCCCGCCGCCTTCACATGGGCGATGACGGCATCGGCGGAATGGGTATCGGTCCGGCCCGAGGCATAGTCGAAGTCGAGCACGGAATCGACGATGGCGCAGGCCTTTCCGGCGGGGTCCTTCACCACGTAGCTGATCGTGTTGGTGGCCTCGTCAAAGAAGCCCTTGACCTCGGGTTTCGCACGCGCCGTCATCTCCGCCTCCGTCAGCAATTCTCCGCATCATATAGGCCAGGCAATTCATATAGCAAGTTTTGAATGTGACTCGCATGACAGCGATCACCAGACGACATTCTCGACGATTCCCGGCAGCATGGCGAAGTCGGAAAACGCCACGCTGTGCGGCAGCTCCGAAACCGGGGCCTTGCGGTAGCCCTCGGTGTAAAGCGCGAAGGGGGCCCGGGCGTTCACGGCCGTCTCGGCGTCGATCTCGCTGTCGCCCACATAGATCATCGGCCCGCCGCCGAGGCGGTCGTGGCTCGCGCGAAGCATCCCGGGGTCGGGCTTGCGCGTGGAGAGGCTGTCGCCGCCGATGACATGGTCGAAGCGATCCCGCAGCCCGACATGGCCGAGCGCCGCCTCGGCCGGGCGCAGGGGCTTGTTGGTGCAGACGGCCAGCCGGCAGCCGGCCGCGGCGAGGCGCGCCAGGGCGTCGGCAACGCCGGGGTAGGGGGTGTTGCCCTCCACCTCCGTCTCGTAGCGCGCGACGAGCGCGGTCTCGACCCGCGAGAAGAGCGGCCCGTCGGGGTCCTCGCCCGAGGCGGCGAGAAGCTGGCGCACGAGGTGCGGGACACCCTTGCCGACGAAGCCGCGCACCTGCGGAAAGGTGAGCGCAGGCAAGCCAAGACCGGACAGTACTGCGTTCGAAATGGTATGGATCGCAGGCGCGGAATCGATCAGCGTCCCGTCGAGGTCGAAGATGACGGCCGGCGCCTTCACGCCGCCTTCCACTTTATCGAACAGCCCATCGACGGCACCTGGTCTGCGGGCCCGTGCCCCG
>NZ_JAYRTX010000187.1:0-2151 GCF_041919395.1 Albidovulum sp. | reverse complement strand
GCCTGACGGAAGCGCTGGGCATCGCTGATGCGGAAGCGCGCGAAGGCATCCACGACCAGCCGCCGGTCGTCGAGCGGCGTGATCTCAAGGGGATCGATGTCGCGGCCGAGGATGCGGTCGTCATAGCGCACGACCTCCTGGATGACCGGAAGCTTGAAGTAGAGCCCCGGCTCCTCGTGTACGGCCTTGATCTGGCCGAACTGGAGGACAAGCGCCTTTTCGCGTTCGTCGACGATGAAGATCGACGACAGCGCGGCCGCCACGGCGATCACGATTACGGGAAGGATGAGGGTCGTGCGGTTCATCAGTTGCTCCCCCCGGTCGCGGGCTTACGGCCGAGTTCGTTGAGCGGAAGGTATGGCACAACGCCCTGCCCCGCCCGTTCGTCGAGGATCACCTTGTCAACCTGTCCGAGGACCGATTCCAGTGTTTCGAGGTAGAGCCGCTTGCGCGTGACCTCGGGCGCCTTCTGGTATTCGACGAGAACCGAGGTGAATCGGCTCGCCTCGCCCTGGGCCTGGTTCACCACCTGCGCGCGGTAGGCCTCGGCCTCTTCCAGAAGCTGTGCGGCCTGGCCGCGGGCCCCGGCCAGCACCGTGTTGGCATAGGCATCGGCTTCCTTCTGGAGCCGGTCGCGCTGCTGCTCGGCCGACTGGACGTTCTTGAACGCCTCGATCACCTCGCGCGGCGGATCGGCGCGGTCGAAGTTGACGCGCACGACGTTCAGCCCGGAATCGTAGCTGTCGAGCGTGGTCTGGATCAGGTCCTTCAGCCGTTCGGCGATCGCGCCCCGGTCGCGGTTCAGGATCGGCGCCAGCAGCGACTGCGCGATGATCTCGCGCATCGAGGCCTCGGCGACCGCGTTGATCGTCAGCTCCGGGTCGCGCAGGTTGAAGAGGTACTTCGTCGGGTCCGAGATGTTCCAGACCACCTGAAAGTCGATGTCGACGATATTCTCGTCGCCCGTCAGCATCAGCCCGCTGTCCGAGCCGCCACGGCCAACGCCGATGTCCTCGGTCCGTTCCGGCGTCACCGCCACGACGTTCGCGGTGACGATCGGCCAGGGTGCGAAGTTGAGCCCCGGCTGCCCGATCGAGGAGAACTTGCCGAGGAACAGCTCGACCGACTGCTCTTCGGGCCGGACCGTATAGAACGACGCGAAGGCCCATAGGCCCACCGCCGCCAGCGCGCCAAGCCCCAGCGTGCCGCGGGTGATCTGCGGCCCCTGTCCGCGCCCTCCGCCGCCTGCCGGCCCGCGCGGCCCGCCGCCGCGCCCGCCCATCAGGACGCGCAACTGGTCGGCGCCCTTGCGGACGATCTCCTCGACGTCGGGTAGCTGCGGACCCTCACCCGGCCTGCGGCCACCGCGTCCTCCCGGCCGGTCCTTGTCGTCGTCGCCGTCCGATCCGCCCCCGCCCCAGGGACCTCCGCTGCCAGCCATCGGCTTCCTCTCTTCTTATTCAAACCGTCGTGTTCTCCACCCAACTGGGCGTTCTCTGTCGAAAACTCAAGCCGTCCTGACCGGCTTGCGCAAGGTCACCAGCTCTTCCGCCATCACCGGATGCACCGCGACCGTGCGGTCGAAGTCCTCTTTCGTGGCCCCCATCCGGAGCGCGATCGCGGCAAGCTGGATCATCTCGCCCGCCTGGGGCGCGACGATGTGGCAGCCGAGCACCCTGCGGTTTTCGGCCGAGACCACGAGCTTCATCATCGCCCGCTCCGGCCGCCCGGCGAAGGCCGATCGCATCGGCCGGAACGCGGTCGCATATATCTCGATCGGGCCAAGATCGCGCGCCTCCTCCTCGGTCAGCCCGACCGTTCCGAACTCCGGCTGGGTGAAGACGGCAGAGGGCACCAGAGTGTGGTCGGCCTTCGTCGGACGCGCGCCGAAGACCGTGTCTGCAAAGGCGTGGCCCTCGCGGATGGCGACCGGCGTGAGGTTGATCCGGTCGGTCACGTCGCCCACGGCATAGATCGAAGGCACCGCCGTCTGCGACCATTCGTCCACCACCACCTCGCCCCTACGGCCGAGCCTGACGCCGGTCGCCTCGAGCCCGAGGCCCTCGGTATTCGGCACCCGCCCGGTGGCGTAGATGACCGCCTCGTGGACCGTCTCGTGCCCGTTGGTCGCGGTGACGCGGGTGCCGCCCG
>NZ_JAYRTX010000186.1:0-2154 GCF_041919395.1 Albidovulum sp. | reverse complement strand
TTCTCACCTATCACGTGATTCCGGGCGCGGTGACCTCGGACCAGCTCGCGGGGAAGCGCCTCGATGTGGCGACAGTCAACGGCAAGACCGTGCATGTCGATGGCCGCAAGGGCGTGAAGGTGAACAAGGCAAATGTCGTGACCGCCGACATCATGGCGTCGAACGGCGTCATCCATGTGATCGACCGTGTGCTGCTGCCCTGATTGGTGATCTCAGGACGATGCGAGAGGGGGCGGCGGGTTCGCCCCCTTTTCGTTTCCCGCGCGGAGCACTCCTGGCGAAACCGCTCGCAGCGCGAGAAGAACGATCACTATTCCCAGATACACGAAGGGCTCCAGCGGCCAGGCTTTCACCAGCCAGACAAAGTGGATCGCGCCGAGCAGGGCCGCCGGATAGACGAGACGGTGCAGCCATCGCCATCGCGCCGTGCCGAGCGCGCGCAGGGACCAGTCGTTCGAGGTCGCGGCAAGCGGAATGAGAAGCACCAGCGCGACCATGCCGACCGTCACGTAAGGTCGCTTCACGATATCGCCCAGCGCCTGGGCCCAGAGCATCCCCATGTCCAGCACGAGCCACGCGAGGAAATGCAGGACGACGTAAGAGAACGCGAGAAGCCCGACCGCACGGCGATACTTCACGAGGTTCACTCCGGCGAAGCGCCGCAGCGGCGTGATGCACAAACCGGCCACGATCAGCTTGAGTGCCCAAAGACCGAGCGTCCTCTCGATTGCCTTCACCGGGTCCGCTCCGAGACCGCCGCTTGCCCCGGCCCAAAGGAGCCACACCGGCGGGGTCGTGCCGGCGACATATATGGTCCAGGCCGGAACCCGCCGGGCCACATGGTTCACGGCGCCGGCAAGGGACATCAGTAATCCTTCGCCAAGTCCTGCCCCGCGTAGAGCGAAGCAACCAGATCTCCGTAGCCATTGAACTTGAGCGTCGGGTGGCGGCCGCCGAAGAGTCCTTCGCCGATCCGGCGTTCCGTGGCCTGGCTCCAGCGCGGGTGATCGACTTCCGGGTTCACGTTCGAATAGAAGCCATACTCGCGCGGCTGCAGCATGTTCCACGTCGTCTTCGGCTGGCTGTCGGTGAGCGTGATACGCACCACCGACTTGATCGACTTGAAGCCGTATTTCCAGGGCACAACGAGCCGGATCGGAGCGCCGTTCTGTTTCGGCATCGCCTCGCCATAGAGCCCGGTCGCGAGGATCGTCAGCGGATGCATCGCCTCGTCCATCCTGAGCCCTTCACGATACGGCCATTCCAGAATCCCGCGGCGCTGGCCCGGCATCTCCTCCGGCCGAACGATCGTTTCGAAGGCAACGTACTTAGCCGAAGGCTGGACACCGACGCGCGCGAGAAGGTCGCCGAGCGGGAAGCCGATCCAGGGCACGACCATCGACCAGGCCTCGACACAGCGAAAGCGGTAGATTCGCTCCTCCAGGGTGACGCCGGCAAGGATGTCGGCAAGGTCGTAGTCGCCCGGCTTCTCGACCATGCCGTCGATCTTCACCGACCAGGGATCGATCGTCAGGGCCGAGGCATGAGCGGCAGGGTCGCCCTTGTCCGTACCGAATTCGTAGAAGTTGTTGTAGGTGGTGATGTCCTCGAACGCGTTCGGTTTCTCATCGGTCGAGAACTTCGACTGCACATAGGACAGCTTCGCCGTGGCCGGCCCTGCGAGCCCGAGCGCCGCAGCGCCGGCCAGAAGTTGCCGGCGGGTCAGGAAATCCGCCTTTGGCGTGACATCGCACCACTTCAGATCGCGCATGATGCGGCGGGCCATCAGACTCTCCCTGCGTTTGCAGGAGGAGCCTACCGCTATGGGGGGCGTCGCGAAAGTAAAGCTGCCTCACGTCTGCGTGGACGGCCTGTAATGATTCGTCCGGGACCGCGAAGAAGCGATGCAAAGACAAAGGGGCGGCCATCGCCGCCCCCTCATGGCTCAGTGGAGGGGAGCGCCCTCGGGGCGCGGCCGGTTGGAGGCGACGACCCGATCGCCGAGGACGAGCCCTTCCGGCCCCGCGTCCACCGACACCGTGTCGCCGTCGCGCACCTCTCCGGCCAGGATCATCTCGGCCAAGGGGTCCTGCAGGTCGCGCTGGATCACCCGCTTCAGCGGCCGCGCGCCATAGACCGGATCGTAGCCGGCGT
>NZ_JAYRTX010000185.1:0-2272 GCF_041919395.1 Albidovulum sp. | reverse complement strand
GTCAGCCTTTTGCCTTCAACCCGCGTTCGCTCGATTTCGTGCTGCTGACACATGCGCATATCGACCATAGCGGATTGCTGCCGAAGCTGACAAAGGACGGTTTCGGCGGCCCGATCCTGACGACGTCCGCGACGGCCGACCTGCTTGACGTGATGTTGCGCGACAGCGCCCACATTCAGGAAACGGACGCCGAGCGAGCGGCGCGGGGCGGGCGCGGCAACCGGCGGGCCAGGTCTGGCACCTCGACGCCCATCTACACGATGACCGATGCCGAGACCTGCTTGCGGCAGGTTCGGAACCACCCCTATGACTCGAGCATCGCACCGCATCCCGATGTCGTCTGCATCTTCCGCGACGCGGGCCATATCCTCGGATCGGCGATCATCGAACTCTGGATCACAGAGGCAGGCGAAACCGTGAAGCTGGTCTTCTCCGGCGACCTCGGTCAGCCCGGGCGTGCCATCCTGCATGATCCCACGCCGGTCGCGGACGCGGATGTTCTGGTGATGGAATCCACCTATGGGGACCGGGCCCACCGCGATCAGGCGGCGACCCTCAATGAGATGGTCACGGTCATCTCCGAAACCCGCAAGCGCGGCGGCAACGTGATCATGCCGGCCTTCGCGGTCGGGCGCACCCAGGAGATTCTCTATCACCTGCATTGCCTCGCTCGGCAGGGCAGGCTGCGCGATCTTTCGATCTTCGTCGATTCACCCATGGCCGACCGCGCCACGCATATCACGAAGAGCCATCTGAGTCTCTTTGACGAGCAGGCGCGAAACCTCGTCGATTGGCATGAAGCCGCGACGGACCGACCCCGGCTGCAGTTCACCGCCAGCGCGGAGGAGTCGAAGGCGCTCAACCAGATCGAGGGCGGCGCCATCATCATATCGGCCAGCGGCATGTGCGACGCCGGGCGTATCCGGCACCACCTGCGTCACAACCTGCCACGGCCGGAATCCGCGATCCTGATCACCGGCTTTCAGGCAGAGGGCACGCTGGGGCGGCGGCTCGTGGATGGGGCGCGGCGGGTCCGGATTTTCGGAGACGACGTCCCCGTCCGGGCATCGGTGCATACCCTGAACGGCTTTTCGGCCCATGCCGATCAGCTCGCCCTCCTGGACTGGGCCAGCCGGTTTCGCCGGGCTCCGTCGCGCGTCATTGTCACCCATGGAGAGGCGCGGACCGCCGAGATATTCGCGGGCCGTCTGCGCGAGCACTTGGGCTGGCAGGTGACGGTCCCGGAGCGCAATGCAATGCTGGAACTGATGCCGCTCAGATGGCCGTCTCTTCGGCGTGCGGCGGTCCGGCCATGAGCCGGGCGAAGGACCTCGAGAGCCTCCGGGCGGCGATTCTTGCCAACCCGTCCTATCGCCTTGCCCACGAGGATGCCGACCTTCTGGCCGACGCGGATCTCAGGCCGTTGCGCCTGCAACTGGAGCTGGTGAAGCCCGAGCGCGCATTGCGACGGCATGCCATCCGCTCCACCGTCGTCGTCTTCGGCAGCGCCCGGATGAGGTCTGGCGAGCAGGCCGCCGATCCTGAGCGGGAACAGCGGCACACCCGTTATCTCGACGAGGCGCGGCGCTTCGCGGCCCTTGTATCGCACCGGTTTCAGCAGGAAGGGCGGCGCGATTTCGTCGTGGTGACAGGCGGGGGTTCGGGGATCATGGAGGCGGCGAACCGCGGCGCCTGGGAGGCTGGGGCCCGGTCGATGGGGCTCAACATCACGCTGCCGCACGAACAGTTGCCCAATCCCTTCATCACCCCCGACCTCGCATTCCGCTTTCGCTATTTTGCAATCCGCAAGATGCATTTCGCGCTGCGGGCACGGGCCATGGTCGCGTTTCCGGGGGGCTTTGGCACCTTGGATGAGGTGTTCGAGGTTCTGGCGCTGGTCCAGACGGGCAAGATGGCCCCGATTCCAATCGTGCTTGTCGGATCGGCTTTCTGGAACCGTGCGGTGGATTTCAGCTTCCTGGTCACGGAGGGGATGATCGACCCTGCCGACGCCGAGCTCTTCACTGTGGTCGACACCGCCGTAGATGCCGTCTCCGTGCTCGAACGCTTCTACGGCGGGACGCCGCCGCCATGATACCCGCCCAGCCTTGAACGCCGCCCCTGAACGCTGCCGGAGAAAACCGTGATGTCGCGCCGCATCATCATCATCGTCGTCCTTCTCGCCGGGCTCCTCGGGTTTGGCGCATGGACCGTGCTCTTCCGGCCATCCGACGTGCCGCCGGAGGGCTTTTCCCGCGGCAATGGCAGGATC
>NZ_JAYRTX010000184.1:0-2312 GCF_041919395.1 Albidovulum sp. | reverse complement strand
AACAACGTGGAATCGATCGCGGTGGTGCCGACGATCCTGCGCCGGGGGGCGGCCTGGTATGCCTCCTTCGGGCGGCCGAACAACACCGGTGTCAAGCTCTTCGCCATGTCGGGGCACGTGAATACGCCCTGCGTGATCGAGGAATCGATGTCGATCAGCATGAAGGAGCTGATCGAGAAGCATGGCGGCGGCGTGCGCGGCGGCTGGAAGAACCTCAAGGCGGTGATTCCCGGCGGCGCCTCCTGCCCGATCCTGCCCGCGAAGTTCTGCGAGGACGCGATCATGGACTACGACGGGATGCGCGAGCTGAAAAGCTCGTTCGGCACCGCCTGCATGATCGTGATGGACCAGTCCACCGACGTGATCAAGGCCGTCTGGCGGCTCTCGAAGTTCTTCAAGCACGAAAGTTGCGGCCAGTGCACGCCCTGCCGCGAGGGCACCGGCTGGATGATGCGGGTGATGGAGCGGCTGGTGCGCGGCGAGGCCGAGATCGAGGAGATCGACATGCTGCTGTCGGTCACCAAGCAGGTCGAGGGCCACACGATCTGCGCGCTCGGCGATGCCGCCGCCTGGCCGATCCAGGGCCTCATCCGGCATTACCGCGAAGAGATCGAGGACCGCATCAAGGCGCGGAAGTCGGGCCGCATGGGTGCGATGGCGGCGGAGTAGGGGGCCATAGGTGATGGAGTTGATGTGGATACCGGGGGTATGCGTGGGCGGGAGCTTCCTGGCCATGATCCGGGTATTGGTCCGTACAGGCCACAAAGCCGGACTCGTTCGGATTGTCGCTCTGCTCGGTCTGGCATTCATTATTCCCTTCCTTCTCAGCGCCTCCATGTTTGTCACCGGTCTTAAGATGGCTCCCAGTTTTGACAGCCTGTCCATGGTGGGCTTTATCGTCCAGTTGCCTGGGGCAGTTGTTGCGACACTGGTTTCGCTCTGGATCGCTTTCAAGCGCTGGCCTAAGGCGGTGCAATGACTACGCAATACCACCTCGCCGAACTGAACGTCGGGCGGCTGATCGCGCCCACGGACGATCCGCGCGTGGCGGAGTTCATGGCGGCTCTCGACCGGGTCAACGGCCTGGGCAAGCGCATGCCGGGCTTCGTCTGGATGATGGAGGGTTCCGGCGAACCGCGGACGGGGAATACCGAAACCAAGATCGGCGGCGATCCGCAATATGTCTCGAACCTGACCGTCTGGGAGGATGTGAAAAGCCTCGAGACCTTCGTCTGGAACACCGTCCACAAGCAGTTCTACGACCGGCGCCGCGAGTGGTTCGAAGTGTTGGGCGAGATACATTTCGTCATGTGGTGGGTGCCCGCAGGCCACCGGCCGACGCTCGACGAGGCGCTTGCGCGGCTCGACCACTTGAAGCGTCACGGCGACACGGACCACGCCTTCGGCTGGGCGCATCTGGAGGAGGCGACGCTCTGGCGTGAGCGGAATTGCGCGGGAATGGCGGCGGAATGAGCGGGGTTATTGCATATCGCGCCGCGCGCCGGGTTCATCGGGTCCGTGGGCATTCCGCCCCGGAAGGACAGAGGAAGATGAACCCCATCAAGCATTTCGCCCTGCCGCTGTCGCTGGCCACCCTCGTCGTCACCGGCGCCGGGGCCTCCGCGCTCCAGCCGCTCGGCCAGAACACCTATGTCACCGACCGGCTCGTCGCGGCGCGGGTCGCGGACCGCATCCGCAAGACCTGCCCCGACGAGATCGGCGCGCGCCTTCTCTACGCGTTCCAGCAGGCCTTCGCGCTGAAGGGCTGGGCGCAGGACCAGGGCTATGCGAGCGACGAGATCGACCGCTTCCTCAAGGACAAGGCCGAGAAGAAGGCGATCTACGCCAGGGCCGAGGACTATCTCGCCGCCAATGGCGCGACGAACGGCAATGTACAGGCCTTCTGCGACCTCGGGCGCAGGGAATTCGCGGCAGGCTCCATCGCGGGCTCGCTGATCTACGAGAAGTAACAGGCGCGCGGGGCCGACCCTCGCGCGGGACGTAAAGGACAAGAGACATGGCCGATCTGCGCAAGATCATCATCGACGATACCGAAGTCGAGGTCGATCCGAGCCTCACGCTCATTCAGGCCTGCGAACAGGCTGGGATCGAGATCCCGCGCTTCTGCTACCACGAGCGCCTGTCGATCGCCGGCAACTGCCGGATGTGCCTGGTCGAGGTGGTGGGCGGCCCGCCGAAGCCCGCCGCCTCCTGCGCGATGCAGGTGAAGGATTTGCGGCCGGGGCCGAACGGCGAACCGTCGGTGGTGAAGACCAATTCGCCGATGGTGAAGAAGGCCCGCGAGGGGGTGA
>NZ_JAYRTX010000183.1:0-2333 GCF_041919395.1 Albidovulum sp. | reverse complement strand
GCGATCTCGCGTCCGCGCAGCCGCCTCCGCGCCGCCTGGTCGAGCCGAAGGATGTCCTGGCCCCTCAGCCGGATCGCACCGGCGGTCACTTCGGCATTCGCACCCGCAAGGTCGATCATCGCCGCCGCAAGCGATGACTTGCCGCAGCCGCTTTCGCCCGCGATCCCCAGCACCTCGCCCTGACGGACCGACAGGCTCACGTTCCGCAGCGCCGCGACCGCGCCGCCTGCCACGCGATAGCGAAGCGACAGGTTCTCGACCGAGAGAACGGGTTCGCTCATCCTGCCACCCTCCGCCTCAGCCTGGGGTCGAGCGCGTCGCGCAGGCCCTCGCCAAGGAAGGTGAAGCCGAGGGTCGAGAGCACGAGCGGCAGGCCCGCGATCACCACCATGTGGGGTGCCGCGCGGATCGAGGTGTAGCCGTCATAGAGGATATTGCCCCAGGAGGGCGTCGGCGGACGAACCCCGAGGTTGAGGTAGGAAAGTCCCGCCTCCAGCATGATCACCACCGGCACGTCCATCGACAGGAGGATGAGTAGCGGTCCGACCACGTTCGGCAGAAGGTGGCGGAAGAGGATGCGCGCCGACGAGGCGCCCATCGCACGCTCCGCGACGATGAAATCCGCCCCCGAAAGTGCAAGCGTCTGGGCGCGGATCAGCCGCGCGTAGGCGGGGATCGAGACGAGGACGACGACGAGGATCAGCGTCCCGGTGCCTGGCCCGACGATGGTGATGACGGCGAGCGCGAACATGATCATCGGCAGCGAGGACATCGAGTCGAACAGCAGGACCAGAACCGCATCCAGCCAGCGCGGCCCGAACCCCGCGATCATGCCGAGAATCAGCCCGCCGACTCCGGCGAGCCCGACCGCCGTCAGCGCGATCGCGAGAGCCGTCCGCGCCCCGTAGACGATCCGGGACAGAAGGTCGCGGCCAAGCTGGTCGGTGCCCGCCAGATGGGCAAGCGACGGCGGCTGGAACTTCTCGGCCACGTTCAGCTTGATCGGGTCGGCCGGCGCCACCCAGGGCGCGAAGAGCGCCATGACGACAAAGAGGAGAACGAGCCCAAGGCCGAGCGCCCCCATCGGGTCGGACAGAAGCGCGCGAAGCGCCCTGAACCTACCGCCGGAAGACATCGCGCACCCGCGGGTCGAGCCGCGCGATCAGGAGGTCGGCGGCGGTGACGACGAAGAGGTAGAAGGCGGTCATGAAGAGGACCGTACCCATCACGACGGGGTAGTTCCGCTTCTGCACCGCGCCGGTGATCAGCGTGCCGATGCCGGGCCGGCCGAACACCGTCTCGACGAAGACCGCGCTCGACAGGATCGAGCCGAGCCCGACGGCGAGGAGCGCGATGGTCGGGATGATCGCAACCCGCAGCCCGTACCGAAGCACGACCCGGCGTTCCGGCAGGCCGAAGGCACGCGCGGTGCGGATGTGGTTCTCGCCCATGACTTCCAGAAGCGAGGCGCGCACCAGGCGCGCGAGGTAGCCGACCCAGCCGATGCCGAGAGCGAAGGCAGGCAGGATCAGCGCGCGGGCCTGGCTTGCCGGATCGCCGGGCGTTCCCGCGCCGATCGCCGGCAGCCAGCGCAGCCAGACCGCGAAGATCAGGATGGCATAGATCGCGACGACAAAGGCAGGTATGGAGATCAGCCCGACCGACAGCACCCCGAGCAGACGGTCCGCCGCCGTGTCCCGCCAGACCACCGCCGCAGCGCCCAGCGCGATGCCGAGGGCCAGCGCCCAGCCGAGCGCGGCGACGCCGAGGATCAGCGTGTTGGGAAAGAACTCGAGGATCTGGTCCAGCACCGGCCGCTTCGACCAGACATCGTAGCCGAGGTCGCCGGTCACGGCATTGCGAAAGAAATGCCAGACCTGCCACAACACGGGCTCGTCAAGCCCCATCCGCTCGCGAAGCAGCGCCTTCAGCTCCGGCGTCGCCCGCGGCCCCAGCGCCAGAGAAGCCGGATCGCCCGGAACCAGGAAGACCATCGCGTACATCGCCAGCATCACCGTGAAGAGGATCACGACGGCGAGGGCGATGCGCTTGACGGCGTATCTCAGCATCTCCGCGCCTGTCGCTCCCTTTCAGACATGGTCGCGCGGGATCCTCTCGTCCCATTGGCGCTCGAAGATCGTCGCGCCGTTCTCGGTGACGCGAAGCCGCATCTCGACACGGAAATGGGTGGCGTCGCATGTGAGGCGGCCCGTGGAGTGATGGCCGAAGACGCCGTCCTTGCGGTGGATGGCCACGTTCGCCTCGGTCTCACAGCTGGCCGAGAGGGGATCGCCGTCGATGATGCGGTAGCGGGCGACGGCGTCGGCGGTGAC
>NZ_JAYRTX010000182.1:0-2382 GCF_041919395.1 Albidovulum sp. | reverse complement strand
TCGTGAACGTGGCTTTCGGCCAGCCCCGCGCCGGTGATCTTCACGAAGCGGCAGTTCCTGCGCATCTCCGCCACGGTGCGGTTGCCGGTGTAGCCCATCGCGGCCCTGAGACCGCCGACGAGCTGGTGGATCACCGCCTGCGCCGTGCCCTTGTAGGGCACCTGGCCCTCGATCCCCTCGGGCACCAGCTTGTCGGAGGCCGCGTCCTTCTGGAAGTAGCGGTCTGCCGAGCCGCGCGCCATTGCGCCGAGCGATCCCATGCCGCGATAGCTCTTGAAGCTGCGGCCCTGGTAGAGGATCACCTCGCCCGGGCTTTCATCGGTGCCCGCGATAGCCGAGCCGACCATGGCGCAGGAGGCGCCTGCCGCGATGGCCTTGGCGAAGTCCCCGGAATACTTGATGCCGCCATCGGCGATCACCGGCACCTCGCCCGCCGCCCCGGCCGCGTCCATGATCGCCGTCAGTTGCGGCACGCCGACGCCGGCGACGATCCGCGTGGTGCAGATCGAGCCCGGGCCGATCCCGACCTTCACCGCATCCGCCCCCGCCGCGATCAGCGCCCGCGTCGCCTCGGCCGTCGCCACGTTGCCGGCCACCACCTGGACCGCGTTCGACAGCGCCTTGATCCGCTCCACCGCCCGCGCCACGCCCTCGCTGTGGCCATGTGCGGTGTCGATCACCACCATGTCCACGCCGGCGTCGATCAGCGCCCGGCTCCGCTCGAACCCCTCGTCCCCGACGGTCGAGGCCGCCGCCACCCGCAGGCGGCCAAGCTCGTCCTTGCAGGCATGCGGGTTCAGCACCGCCTTCTCTGTGTCCTTGAGCGTGAGCAGTCCGGTCAGCTTGCCCTGCCCGTCCGTCACGAGGAGCTTTTCGATCCGCCGCGCCTTCATCAGCGACTTGGCCTCGTCGAGATCGGCCGGTTCGTTCAGCACGGCGAGGTGATCTGCCGTCATCATCACCCGGACCGGGGTCCTGTCATCCGAGGCGAACCGCATGTCACGGTTGGTGACAATCCCCACGACACGGCCATCACCGTCCACGACCGGGAAACCGGTGACGTTGTACCGCTCCTGCAACGCCTTGGCGTCGGCCAGCGTCTGGTCGGGCGTCAGCGTGATCGGGTTGTAGACGATGCCGCTTTCGAACCGCTTCACGCGGCTCACCTGCGCCGCCTGCTCCTCGATCCCGAGGTTGCGGTGGATGACGCCGATGCCGCCCGCCTGAGCCATGGCGATGGCCATCCGCGCCTCGGTCACCGTGTCCATCGCCGAGGACAGGAGCGGGATGTTCATGCGGACCTGTTTCGTCACGAATGTCGAGGTGTCGGCGGCCGACGGCAACACGTTGGAGGCGGCCGGAACGAGCAGAACGTCATCGAAGGTCAGCGCCTCGCGAATCTCCATGGAACACCTCTCGGGGGGAGTTTTCGTTTGGCGCTCCCCTGTTTCACGGGCGGGCCACAATGGCAAGGCCCAATCTGCGCGGCCCGGGCCCCTCTCTTGCGCGCCCGCCCGCTTCCATGCTCAATCGCGGCCCGGAATCATCAGCGCCAGAGGACCCCATGCGCGTCGCCGTCGTCGAGAACATGGTCAACACCGCGCTCGGCCAGGTGGGCGTGGCGCTGCGCGAAGCCGGTGCAGAAATCGTCATGTACCGTCCCTACCGCGACGGCAACCTGCCCCGAGACCTTGCCGCCGAGGACGCACTCGTCGTGCTCGGGGGCGAACAGTCGGCCATCGACGACGCGGCGCATCCCTACCTTCCCGCGCTCGCCCGGACAATGCGGATCTGGGCAGAGGCCGACCGCGCCGTTCTCGGCATCTGTCTCGGTTCGCAGATCCTCGCCCGCGCGTTTGGCGCGGCCAACCTCCTCGGCACCGCGCCCGAATTCGGCTGGCGCGAGGTCCGCGCGACGGCGGCAGGCCGCGCCGACCCGCTGGTCGCCGCGGCGGGCGACCGGTTCCGCACGTTCCAGTGGCACAGCGACACCTTCACCCTGCCAGAGGGCGCGGTCCATCTGGCAGAGAACGGCACGGTCGCGCACCAGGCCTTCCGGCTCGGTCGCGCCGCCTACGGCACGCAGTTCCATTTCGAGGCCGACCGCACGGTGGTTGCGGCCTGGACGGATCAGTTCGGCGCCGCCGCGGAACGGATGCAACCGGGCTGGGGTGCCGCCCATGCCGGGGAGGCCGCGCGCCACGGACCCTTGGCCGACGCGGCCGGCCTCGCCCTCGCCCGCGCCTGGGTGGGGCTGATCTAGGCGGTGGCAGCGTTGGTCTTGATGGCAAGCTGCCCGCGGGTCCAGGACTGCACGACCTTCCAGGCAATCGGCAGCGTCACCAGCGTCGCCGCGACGAGCGCCACGCCGCCCGGCAGCCG
>NZ_JAYRTX010000181.1:0-2411 GCF_041919395.1 Albidovulum sp. | reverse complement strand
GCGGAGGCGGCAGAGGGCGATCTCGCGCGGCTCGAAACGGCGCTTCGCATCGGCGAGGTCTTCGCTGTCATGAGCGAGGAAGGACTTGCCTACGGCAGCGAGATCGAGGCCGACATGTTCCCGGGCGCGGGAGGTCCGGCCTGGCAGAGGGCAGTGGCCGGCATCTACGCGGTGGACCGGATGGCGCCGATCTTCATCGACGGCTTCGAGGCGGAGCTTGCCGCGTCGGATGCCGACGTGCCGGCAATGGTGGCCTTCTTTGAAACCCCGCTCGGACAGAAGGTCACGACGCTGGAGATTTCCGGCCGTCGCGCCCTTCTTGACCAGGCTGTCGAGGACGCCAGCCGTCTGAAGTACGAGGAACTCGCCGCGGCGGGCGACGCGAAGACCGGCCTCATCGACGAGTTCGTCGATGTGAACGATCTTGTGGAGGCCAACGTCGTGGGCGCGATGAACGCGAACTACGCCTTCTACCAGGGCCTCGGTGACGCCGGCCTGCTCAAGGACGGGCTGACCGAGGACCAGATCATCGCCGAGATATGGGGCCAGGAGGAGTCGATACGCGCGGAAACCGACCTCTGGATCCGCTCCTACCTCGTCATGGCCTACGCGCCGCTGACGGAGGCCGAGATCCGCGACTACATCGCGTTTTCCCGGACGCAGGCGGGCCGGGAATTGAACCGGGCGCTCTTTGCCGGCTTCGATGCCGCCTTCACCGATGTCTCGCGCCAGCTCGGCCGTGCCGCGGGCGGCGTGATGGCGGGGCAGGACCTCTGACCCGGCCCGGCTGGTCCCGCCACCGCCCTTGTTTCGCCCTTTCCATCCGCTAGCATCCACCGGGACGAGCGGGGATGCGCGCCAGCATGACAGGCAGGACAGACAGGGTCGAACGGCGCCGGGTGTTCTACATTCCCGGCTACGATCCGTTTCCTCCGCGCCGCTATCGTGAGCTCTACCGCAAGGAGGGCGCCGAGCAGGCGCGGATCAGCGGCTATGATCTGGACCTTCGCGCCAGCGGACCCACAGGGTGGCAGGTCGGCTTCGCGGGCGACGGCGCGCGCGTCGAGACCGGGTTCGAGGTGCTGACCTGGTCCGACATCGTGACCGCCTCGATGGGGCGGGGCATCGCCGCGACCTATGGCCAGCTTGTCCGCACGGCCTGGATCTATCTCGCATCCGGGGCGCTCTTCCGGCTGGCCCGTCTCAGGAAGGGGCCGACGATTGCCGCGCTATATCCGGTCGCGTTCCTCCTCCTGCAGGCGGCGCTGGCGCTGGCGGCCGGCTGGGGCGTCTTCGCACTCCTGTCGCGGGCGGGGGGCACGCTCTGGCCCGGCGCGCCGGCGGCGGTGCCGGCGGTCGTCGGGCTCGTGCCCGGGGCTGCGGCGGCGATCGTGCTCCTGCGCTGGTTCCGCCGGCACGACAACCGCATCTTCGCCTGGTACCTCATGCACGACTACGCCTTCACCGCGAGCGCCGGCGGTGCCGTGCCGCCGCCGTTGCGGCCGCGGCTCGCGGCCTTTGCCGACCGGATCGCGGCCGCGTTCTGCGAGGACTGGGACGAGGTGCTGGTCGTCGGCCATTCCTCGGGCGCACATCTCGCCGTCACGGTACTCGCCGATCTGATCCGGTCGGGCAGGGTGCGAGAGGGGGGGGCGGCGCTCGGCTTCCTCTCGCTGGGGCAGGTGGTGCCGATGGTGTCCTTCCTGCCCGGCGCCGGGGATCTCCGCGGAGACCTCGCGTTTCTCTCGTCGCGGCAGGAACTTGCCTGGATCGACGTGACCGCCCCGGGCGACGGCTGCGCCTATGCGCTCTGCGATCCGGTGGCGGTCTCCGGCGTCGCGCCGCCGGACAAGCGCTGGCCGCTCGTCGTATCGGCCGCCTTCACGCGGACCCTGAGCCCGGAGCGCTGGCAGGCGCTCCGCTGGCGGTTCTTCCGCCTGCACTTCCAGTATCTCTGCGCCTTCGACCGGCCGGGGGACTACGACTACTTCCGCATCACCGCGGGGCCCCTCACGCTCGCGGCGCGCTACCGGGGCCGGGCGCCCTCGCAAAGCCGCATCGAGACGCCGCTCAATCCCCACGGGCAGGCCGCATGATCCCGCCCAAGCCCGCCCCGCGGCCCGACAGGGTGACGCTCTGGCGCTATCTCAGGCTCTTTCGTGACGATATCCTCTCGGCCCAGCCCGCGCGGCTCTACCGTGCCTGGATGGCGGAGTTCCGGACGCCGTTCTTCCGCTCCTACCTCTGCAACGATCCCGCGCTGGTCGATCTGGTGCTGAAGGGCCGGCCGATGGACTTTCCGAAGTCCGGCCGCATCCGCGAGGGGCTGAAGCCGCTTCTGGGCGACA
The DNA here is from genome assembly GCF_041919395.1 of Albidovulum sp. NCBI lineage: Bacteria > Pseudomonadati > Pseudomonadota > Alphaproteobacteria > Rhodobacterales > Paracoccaceae > Albidovulum > Albidovulum sp. Next base: position 63 of record NZ_JAYRTX010000181.1, on the reverse strand, counting down.
GCGTCTTCATCACGAACGGCGAGACCTGGGCGCGCCAGCGGCGGATCATCGATCCCGCCTTCG
>NZ_JAYRTX010000180.1:0-2468 GCF_041919395.1 Albidovulum sp. | reverse complement strand
GACGGCGGCGTCGTACTCGATACGGCGTCGGGTCCGCTGCGGCTGAAATCCGACGAACGCCACGTCGTCACCCCGGGCCAGACCGCGACCCTGACCGTCCTCGACACGCGGACGAACCTCGCCGTGACCAAGCCCGACGGGCCGGTGAACGCGATCCCCGTCCGCATGATCGGGGAGGAGTTCATCGGCGCCACGGCCACGATCTACCTGGAGACCGGCACCGGACAGGAGATCCGGGTCCAGAAAAGCCATGAAGAACTGGCGGGCATTCCGCTGGAGATCGGCCAGGAGCTCTTCGCCTGGTGGGCACACACGGATGGCCATCTTGTCACCGAGGACTAGGGCCGGCATGGCCGCAGGCCGCCTGGCAGGCTCTGGCCGGCCCCTCGGTCTCACTGCGCCGCAGTGTGGACGCCTCATGCCCCTCGCGCTGGATGCCGCCTCCGCGGGTCCTGCCTTGTCGCTGGCAACGTTCGGTCTCAGCCAGGACCAGATCGACGCGGTCCCCGTCGCGGTTGCGTTTGCCCCGCGGTCCCCGGCGGCGCTCCAGCGCCTGCGCAGGGCACTGGTCCGGCTCCTCCGTCCGGGGTATGTTCCGGAGGAGGACCGCCGCACCTGGTCGCGCGAGCATCTCATCGTCGCGCCGGGCGCAGGTGCGGCACCGGGCCGGAACGACCGGCCGTGAGGATGATGGACCGATGCTTCGGCGGGACGACGCGGGAAAGGTCGCGACAATGCTCGACATGAGCGGGGCGCTCGTTCCGCTCGGCGCTGCCTACTATCCCGTCGGTGACGTCCAGAAGACAAAGAGCTATGCCTTCCTGCTCCTGAAGGACTTCACCCTCCTCGCCTTCAGCGCCGCGATCGAGCCCTTCCGCATTGCCAACCAGCTCTCGCAGAAACCGCTCTACCGATGGTGCGTCGTTTCCGAGGACGGAAGGCCGGTGCGCAGTTCCTCAGGGGTAGAGATTGCCGCCGATGCGGCGCTCGCCTCAGTGGACCGCGACACGGTCCTCTTCGCCTGCTCGGGCAATCTCGCAGGGGGCTATCCCTCGAAATCCACCCTCGCCTTCCTGCACAGGCACTTCCGCACCGGCGGAACGGTCGGCGGGATCTGCACGGGCGCCGTCTCGCTCGCGCAGGCGGGGCTCCTCGAAGGACGCGCCTTCACGCTGCACTGGGAGTGCCACCCCGGTTTTGTCGAGCTGTTCCCCCGTCTCCCGCCGAGCAAGCGCCGGTTCGAGGCCGACAAGCGAATCCTCACCTGCGGCGGTGGCGCCGCGGCAGCCGACATGGCAATCTCGATCATCCGCAAGGACCACGGCGATGCCTTCGCCACCGTCGTTGCGGACATGTGCCTTCTCAGGGACGATGCCGGCGCGAACCTCGGCCAGCGGACCTCGATCGGCGCCGCGCTCCACACCCGCAATCCCGGGCTGATCGAGATCGTGAAGCTGATGACCGACAACGTCGAGACGCCGCTGTCCATGGCCGAGCTCGCCGAAAAGGTCGGCTACACCAAGCGCCACATCGAGCGGCAGTTCCAGCGCTGTCTCGGCGTGACGCCGGCACGGTTCTACCAGAACCTGCGTCTCGATGTCGCCCGCGGCCTTGTCACCGAGACGAACATGACCCTCTTCGAGATCGCCGCCGCCTGCGGCTTCAACTCAAAGTCCTATTTCGCCAAGACCTTCGCCCGGCGGTTCGGACACCCGCCGAGCCGCGTCCATCACCGGCGCCGCGCGACCGGCGAAAGGGCCTGATGCCCCGGCGCGGCATCGGTGCGGGCCGCTCCCGGCACCCAGGCGCGGCCCGATCCGGTCGTTCGGGCAAGAAGCGGTCCCCTGCCCGATGCCCGGATGCCTCCCTCCCCGACGCCATCGCGCCGTGCCAGACCCCGGCTGTCAAAGCCCGAGGAAACCGAAGGAGGCATAGATCACTGAGGTTGCGATCTTCGGTGGGCAGCCAGGTCATAACGACCGTGATCTTCCATTCCCCCTTTGGGACGGATATCGTCTTCTTGAACGCGCGTACCCTGGGTCGAATACCGATTGCCGATCGGCGAATGAGACATGTTGATGAGAGTGACGGCTTGATCCGACTTCCCCTTGAGTACGCCAAGGGATGGGGCCGGTGAGCGGCGGCGGGGCATCAAGCACCCGAGGGCATGGCACGCCCCTCGTGTCGGTCGTGATCCCGGCCTTCAACCTCGCCTGGCTGATCGGCGATACGATCCTGTCCGTCCGTCACCAGACGCTGGACGACATCGAAATCCTCGTCATCGACGACGGATCGACCGATGACCTCGCCGCCGTGCTTGCGCCGCATTGCGCCGAGGACCCGCGCATCCGGGTGATCAGGCAGGATAACCGGGGCCTTGCCGGGGCCCGCAATCGCGGCCTTGCCGAGGCACGGGCGGGCTATGTCGGGTTCATCGACGCCGACGACATCTGGCATCCGCGCTTTCT
>NZ_JAYRTX010000179.1:0-2582 GCF_041919395.1 Albidovulum sp. | reverse complement strand
GTGCTGATCTTCCTCTATGCCTTCACGACCGAGGACCGCAGCTACCAGTTCCCGCCGCCGGGGCTGACGACGGAGTGGTTCGCAGTCGCCTGGAACCGCGCGGACATCTGGCCGCCGCTCTACCTGTCGCTGCGGGTGGCGGCGCTCTCCTCCGGCCTCGCGCTCGTCCTCGGGACGCTCTGCGCGGCTGCGATGGCGCGGGCGCGCTTCTTCGGGCGCGACACGATCTCGCTTCTCGTGGTGCTGCCGATCGCCCTGCCAGGCATCATCACCGGCATGTCGCTCAGGTCGGCCTTCGCCATCGGCGATATCCCGTTTTCCACCTTCACCATCGTCCTCGGCCACGCCACCTTCTGCATCGTCATCGTCTACAACAACGCCGTGGCGCGGTTCCGCCGCCTCGGTGCCTCGATGCTGGAAGCCTCGGCAGATCTCGGCGCGAACTCGTTCCAGACCTTCCGGCACGTGATCCTTCCCAACCTCGGTTCGGCGCTGCTCGCCGGCGGGATGCTCGCCTTCGCGCTCAGCTTCGACGAGGTCATCGTCACGACCTTCACCGCCGGACAGCAGTCCACCCTGCCGATCTGGATGCTGAACGAACTCGTCCGGCCGCGTCAACGGCCGGTCACCAACGTGGTGGCGATCGTCGTCTTCGTGGCGACCTTCCTGCCGATCCTCGCAGCCTATTACCTCACCCGCGGGGCTGAAGAGACCGCGGGCGGGGGCAAATGAAAGGGAGAGCCCCATGACCATGCAATTCGACACCGGCCTTCTCATCGGCGGCGCCTTCGAACCGGGACAGGAGCAGGGCGAGAAGGTGCTGAACCCGCGCACGGGCGAGCTGATCCTCGACCTGGCGGAGGCGTCGACCGATCAGGTTGACCGCGCGGTGGCCGCGGCGAATGCCGCTTTCGGCGGCTGGTCGCGCACGACGCCGGCCGAGCGGTCGGCGGCCCTTCTCGCCATCGCGGACCGGATCGAGGCCGAGGCGGACGGCTTCGCGGCGCTGGAAGCCCTGAACTGCGGCAAGCCGATCAACGCGGCCCGCGGCGACGAGATCCCGGCCATCGTCGATTGCTTCCGCTTCTTCGCGGGTGCCGTGCGCTGCCAGCACGGGTCCATCGCGGGCGAATACCTCGCCGGCCATACCTCGATGATCCGCCGCGATGCGGTGGGGGTCGTCGCGTCCATCGCGCCCTGGAACTATCCCCTGATGATGATGGCGTGGAAACTCGCCCCGGCCATCGGCGGCGGCAACACGGTGGTCTTCAAGCCTTCGGAACAGACGCCGCTGACGGCGCTGAAGCTTGCAAGAATTCTCGCCGAGGTGCTGCCCGAGGGCGTGGTGAACGTTCTTCCCGGGCGGGGAGAGACGGTGGGCAACTATCTCATCAATCATCGCGGCGTGGACATGATCTCGCTCACCGGCGACGTGGCGACGGGCAAGAAGATGCTGGATGCGGCGGCGAAGACCGTGAAGCGGACGCATCTGGAACTCGGCGGCAAGGCGCCGGTCGTGGTCTTCGACGACGCCGATGTCGCGGAGGTCGTCGAGGGGCTGAGGGCCTTCGGATACTACAACGCCGGTCAGGACTGCACGGCGGCCTGCCGGATATATGCGGGCAGGAAGGTCTACGACAACCTCGTGGCCGACCTGACTGCGGCCGTCTCCTCGATTGCCCTTGGCAACGAGGACGACACGACGAACGAGATCGGCCCCCTGATCTCGCTCCGCCAGCGCGACCGGGTGGCGTCATTCGTGGAGCGTGCGCGCGAGCAGAGCCATATAGCTGTCACCACCGGAGGCGAGGTGATGGGCAACGGCGGCTTCTACTACCGGCCGACGGTGATCGCCGGCGCGAGGCAGTCGGACGAGATCGTGCGGCGCGAGGTCTTTGGGCCGGTCGTCTCGATCACACCCTTCAGCGAGGTCGATCAGGCCGTCGAGTGGGCCAACGACAGCGACTATGGCCTGGCCTCCTCGGTCTGGACCAAGGACGTCGGCCGGGCGATGGCGACGGCGGCGCGGCTGCGCTACGGCTGCACCTGGATCAACACGCATTTCATGCTGGTGAACGAGATGCCGCATGGCGGCCTGAAGCAGTCGGGCTACGGCAAGGACATGTCGGCCTACGCGCTCGAAGACTACACCGTCGTCCGCCACGTGATGGTCAAACACGGCTGACGGTCAGGCGTCCGCCACGGCCTTCGCGATGAGCGCGGGCACGCGCGCGTCGGTGCCGAGCGGCGGAAGCGTGACGCCCTGGAACCCCGCCGCATGAAGCGCGGCGGGGATATCGTCCTCGACATGCCCCCAGCGCGCGACGAAGAGGGGCAGGCAGAGCGCGCGCGGCCCGGCGCCTTCGGCCACTTCGACCAGTTCCGGCGCCTCCTCGATGAAGCCGAGCCGGTTTTCGGCAAAGGGCAGATGCATGGCGATGGCGGATTGCAGCGTGCGAGCGGCGTCGGCGGGGTAGGGGCTCCGTCCCGATCCGTGCGCGGCGAGGACCAGCACCGTCTCCGCGGCCGTCCATCCCTGCGACGCGAGCGCCTCCGCAAGGACGGTGACGGCGAGCGTACCC
>NZ_JAYRTX010000178.1:0-2697 GCF_041919395.1 Albidovulum sp. | reverse complement strand
CCGTTGGCGTAGCCCGCGCCATCGATCTTGGCCACGGACATGTTGCCGATCGACTCCAGCACCGGGGTGAAGACGCCGGGGATGACGCCCTTCGGCAGGTGCTCGACCTCGATCCAGCAGTCCTCGCGGTCGCCCCAGTGCGGCACGAAATTGGGCTGGTTCGGCGCCGGCGGGACCGCCCAGGAGAGGATGCCGCGGATCCTGGCGCGGCCGGTCTTGCAGTACTCCTGCCGGTGCGCGTCGAGGTTCACCGGAAGCGCGGCCTGATACCAGAGCCCGCCCCTCGGCACGTCGATGTCGTGGACCTCGACGAAGGTCGTGCCCTGGAATTCCCAGCCCGACCCGAAATCGAGATAGAAGGCGATGTATTCGCGGCTGCCCTTCTGACAGAGGCTGCCGGAATAGCCCGACCTCAGCTTGATCTGCACGATCCCGTGCAGAAGCATCCGGTCGCGGTCGAGCCCGACGCAGTGCAGTTCCTCATAGGTCGTGTTGAACTTCGGCTGCGCGAGGAAGTCGGCGAACTTCGAGAGGTCGATGTCGAAGGCCTTCAGGGGCGCCAGCGCCTGCCAGGCCGCGATGTCGGTCGGGTCGGCCGAGAGCTTCGCCACCGCCGGGAAGACGCCGCGCATCACCGCGAGGTCGTCCACGGCCCGCGCCACCTTCACGATCTGGTGCAGGTCCGGCTCGGGCTTCGGCGGCGGCAGCTTGACGACGGCCGCGGTGATCTTGTCGATCAGCGACGGGTCGATCTTCTGGATGCCGATGTCGGTGATCTTGTCGAGGATATGGCAGATGAACCAGTTGCGCGGCTCGATCTGGATGTCGCGTTCCAGCCGGTTGCCCCAGACCGGATGCCAGTTCGGCATGTTGGGGGGCGGCATCGTGTTCCAGGACAGGATCGCGCGCACCTTCGGCAGGACCGGCTTGTCGTCGCAGCAGGACCGGCGCTTCGGCCGGAGCCGGATCGAGACGGCATAGCAGAGCGGATCCTTGAACGGGAAGTCATGGATGTTGAAGCCGGCCACGCCGTGGTCGACCCAGGTGCCGTCGCCGTAGTCAAGGTAGAAGCGGACATATTCCTGGCTGCCGTCCGTGCAGGCATCGCCGCCATATCCCGACTGCTGCTTGATCCGCACGATCGCCGTCAGGATCTCCGTCGCCGGGTTGTAGCCGATGCAGGTCAGCTCCTCGAAACTCGTGTCGCCGACCTTCTTGAGCACGGCCTTCGGGATGTCTGCCAGTTTCAGGTCGGTCAGATTGCCGAAGTAGTTGGGATTGGTGATGAGGAGGAACTTCGATGCGTGGCGCAGGTCCACGTCCTTGTCAGCGGCCGCCATGGGGAAACTCCATGCAAATGTTTGAAAATGACGTCTGGAAAATCGCGTGCACTTGTTACTGCACGGCTCGGATCATACACCATGCTCGCCCTTGAGTAGAGTGATATATACCCCACTCTCGCGTAGCTGCGCTGGAATTGGCCGAAATGCCGCGCCCGCCCGGCGCTTCAGCCGAGGGTGGCGCGCAAGAGGGGTTCGAGCGCCGCCACATCGGGGACGGAATGGACGAAGCCGCGCAGAGAAGATTCCGCGAAGCCTTCGCCGATGATCCGGTCGATGAGCGCCAGAAGGGGGTCCCAGTAGCCCTCGGTGTTCAGCAGCACTATGGGCTTGGCGTGAAGGCCGAGCTGGCGCCACGTCAGGACCTCGAAGAACTCGTCGAGCGATCCGCCGCCGCCGGGAAGCACGAGGATCGCGTCGGAGTTCATGTACATGACCTTCTTGCGCTCGTGCATCGTCTCGGTGACGACGAAGGCCGAAAGGTCGCGCTTGCCGACTTCGCGCGCGACGAGGTGGACGGGGATCACTCCGAAGGTCTCGGCGCCCGCCGCCTGTGCTGCCCGCGCGACCTCGCCCATCAGGCCGACGTCGCCCGCGCCGTAAACCAGCCGCCAGCCGTTGCGCGCCAGCATCCGCCCCGTTTCCCCGGCGGCATCGGCATACGCGGTCCGCGCGCCGGAACGGGAGCCACAGTAGACACAGACGGATTTTCGCGGGGCGGGCATCGGGATTCCCCCAAAGGGTTGCTTTGACCGGTGATAGCGGCGTTGCTATGGTCGCTCAAGCGCGCCCGTCAAGCGGCGCGGGCGGTGGGGGACTGCATGGCTGGGAAGATCGGGACGGGCGCATCCGGCAGCGGCAGGCTGGGCTGGGTGGTTGGGGCTGTCGCGGGTGCGTGCGTGGCGGGCGCGGCCTGGTATTTCGGCATCCGGGCACCCGCGCCGGACGAGGCTCCGGCGCCCCCTCCGGCCCCGGAAGCCGCCCCGGAAGCTGTCCCGTCCGCCGCGCCCGCGGGGATGGGCACGCCGGAAGCGGCCGCCACGCCCGAGGCTTCCGCGCCAGAGCCTTCCACCGCCGAGCCGGCGGGAGCCGAGCCCGCGCCGGTGCCCGAGGCGGCGGCCCCCGAGCCTGCGGCCGAGCCCGCCGCGACCGCGGAGGCGCCCGCCGCGGCGCCGGCGACCGCGGCGGTCGCGCCGAGTTTCGACACGGTGCGCGTCGATGCCGACGGGGCGACGCTCGTCGCAGGCCGCGCGGGCGAGGGGGCGCTGCTCTCGATCCTCGTGGACGGGGTGGAGGCGGCCACGGCCGCCGCCGACGGCCGCGGCGCCTTCGCCGCGCTCTTCACCCTGCCGCCGAG
>NZ_JAYRTX010000177.1:0-2719 GCF_041919395.1 Albidovulum sp. | reverse complement strand
CGGCATCGACATGCAGCGTGTAGCCCGCGTCGAAGAGCGCGTCGGCAAGATCGAGCGTGATCTCCAGCGTCCGGCCGGCGCCGACGCTCGCGCCGGTGATCCCGTTGATCTGTGCCGGATCGCCGCCGGTGGCACGGTACCAGTCGGAAAGGTGCTCGTAGTATTTCGATTTCCCTCCCGCCATCCAGAGGCTGCCGACGTAGGCGCCGGTCGCATCGGTGACATAGAGCGCCAGATAGGCGCCGTCGCCGCCATAGGCGTTGAGCGTGGTGGTCAGGGTCACCGGTCGCGCGAGCGCGAGGCCGGGGACCGTCAGCGCCGTGGTCAGCGCGAGCGAGGCAAGGAGGGATTTCATTGTCGGACCTTCGTGAAGCTGGAGTGCGTGCGTCTGGTGGGCAGGATCCGGCGCGGGCTGCGATTTCCGCCGCGCCGTGGCATCGTCAGTTGACCTTGACCTGCGGCGGAGCGCCGGTGCCGAAAAGGCCGTTGGCAGGCGGCGCCACGGTGCCGGCCGGGGCGGGATTGGCCCTCCGTCCGCCGCAGTCGTCGTCATCGTCGTGACAATCGTCGTCGTCATCATCGTCGTCTTCGTCTTCTTCGTCGTCATCGCCTTCGTCGTCATCGCCGCTGGCCAGGACAAGGAGTCCCGCCACCGTTTCGCTGCGGGGCATCGCTTGCGCGGGTGTTCCGCCCGATGCACGGAGCCCCGGCACGATCAGGCCAGGCCCGGAGGGGGCCGGTTCCATGAGGCTCGGGCTTGCGCTCCAGACGGGGAGCCCGATCGCCGCCGAGAGCGCCGTCGAGGCAACGAGAAGGGAAAGAGGTTTTCGCATGAGGGATCTCCGTTGGTCTGCGCGCGCCGTCCTCGGCGCGCGACCTGAGGGGTTCCTGACGGCGCTGCCGCGTCCGCTTCAGCTTGCCGTCAGGAAACGCCCCGCCGGGGCGGGACGCGTCCGGCGTCTGGGTCTCAGTTCGACTGGCTTTCCGGGGCGACCTGCGTCCCGCCTGCGACGGCGAAGGCCTCGATCCGCGCCTTCCGAACATCGAGCGTTGCCGGGTCGATCTCCACCTTGAGGAGATTGCCGCCGGGGTCGGCCGCGCGGACCTTGTAGCAGCCGTCGTCGATCTCCATCGCGCTGAGCGTCCAGCCGTAGTTGCCGGCCACCTGCGCGGCGGCCTCCTGGAGCGGCAGGGCCGTGGCCCGGGACACGCAATCGTCGTCATCGGCCAGCGCCGCGCCCGCCGGCAGGGCGGCGAGAACGGCGAGGGCGGCAAGAATCGGTTTCATGGGTCAATCTCCATTGCTGCGGTTTTCCACTGCTTCGACTTTCCGCGGCCCGGCTGACGTTCGCCTGATCGCGGCGGGGAATCTGCTTCAGCCCCGTGTCAGGAACGAAAGCGGCCCCGCCGGGCAGGCGGGGCCGGGTCGGCGCGAGGCCGACGGCTCAGGCGATGTCGCCCGGTCCGGGGGCGCGCTTGACGCCGGTGACCATGGCAAGCACGAGATTCTCGCGGTGACGGAAGGACGCGAGGACGACCCCTCCGACATGGAGTGCCACGAGGAGGAGCATGAGATTGGCAAGCGTCTCGTGCAGTGCCTCAAGTGCCTCCCCGCCGCGCTCGCCGTCATCGCCGTCGTCATCGGCAAGGGCCGGGGTCACGATCTGTGGAAGCGCCGGCAGCATCGCGAGTCGTTCGGGCTTCTCCATCAGCCATCCGGTGAAGGCGGTGCCGGCGAGCGTGACGATCAGTGCCGCGACCATCACCGCCCCGGCCGGGTTGTGGCCCAGATAGCGGCGCTCGCGTCCGCCGAGCATGTCGCGCACATAGGCGAGCGTCGTGGCCGGTCCGCGGAGGAACTGCGAGAATCGCGCGTATCGGCGGCCCGCGACCCCCCAGACGAGCCGGAAGCCGATCAGGCCCGCGACCGTGTAGCCTGCGACCTCGTGCAGGGGCTGAACCTCGTCCGCCGAAAGCCATGCGGTCGCGAAGGCGAGGACAAGGCCCCAGTGAAAGAACCTTACGAGCGGGTCCCAGACGCGGATCGTTCCGGGCGCGGCGGCCCCGGTCCAGTCCGCCCGCTGTGCAGATGTGTCAGTCATCGGTCTTTTCCCCGGTGACCTGCGCGGGGCCGCGCCTTTCCCGCTTGTATTCGAACTCGATCACATGAAGCGTCGCGGGATGCAGCGTCACCTCGATCCGGCGACCCTCGGCGTCGCTGCCGTCAACCTCGTAGCAGCCGTCGTCGATCTTGATCCTGTCGACCGTCCAGCCGTTCGCCTCTGCCAGCCGTGCGACCGCCTCGCGCGGCTGCCAGTCCGCCATGGGCACGAAACAGTCGTCGTGCGCCCGCGCGGTGCCTGCGGCAAGAACCGCGACAAGCGCGAGAATTGTCAGTCCTTTCGGCATGGGCCAAACTCCCCCTGGCGGCCGTGGTGAGCAAACTCCTGCGCGGTGAAGCTGACGGGAGCCTGAAGCACGGGGCCCGGTCACCGTCAGCTTTGCTTCAGACCGGGCGGTCAGGAAGGCTGAAAGGGGAATGGAAGGGAACCGATGCGCATCCTTCTGATCGAGGACGACACCGTTCTCGGCGCCGCCGTGCGCGACCAGATCGCGGGCGACGGCCATTCGGCGGACTGGGTCACGCGGCTCGACGCCGCCGGCGACGCCATGGCCGGCGCGGTCTATGACCTCGTGCTCCTCGACCTGATGCTTCCGG
>NZ_JAYRTX010000176.1:0-2751 GCF_041919395.1 Albidovulum sp. | reverse complement strand
CCTTCAAGTTCTGCCGGCGTGATGAACTTCGCCCAGTCGTGGGTGCCCTTGGGGAGCCATCGCATTACCCATTCCGCGCCCACGATCGCCATCATGAAGCTCTTGGGATTGCGGTTGATGGTGGAGGAGACGATGAGGCCGCCGGGTTTCATCAGCGTCTGGCACGTCAAAAGGAATGCCGCCGGATCGGCCACATGCTCGACGATCTCCATGGCCAGGACCACGTCGAAGACCTCGCCGCCGGCTGCAAGCGCCTCGGCCGTGGTATGGCGGTAATCGATGTCGAGCCCCTGCTCCTCGGCATGGATCCGCGCGACGGGGATGTTCCGCTCGGCCGCGTCGGCGCCGACGACATGCGCTCCAAGCCGTGCCATAGGCTCCGAAAGAAGCCCGCCGCCGCAGCCGATGTCGAGAATGCGCAGTCCGGAAAAGGGGTTTGGTGCCGTCAGGTCGCGCCCGAACTCGGCGGCGATCTGGGCCGTTATGTAGCCGAGCCGCACGGGGTTCATCATGTGCAGCGGCCTGAACTTGCCGTGTGGGTTCCACCACTCGGCGGCCATGGCCTCGAACTTCGCCACTTCGGCGGGATCGACCGTGGATGTCGCGGAATTCATGCGTCTCTCCGTCTGGGCGCGCCGGACCCGTGGCGGTCCCGCATCTTTGCGCTATATAGTCGAAGCATGGATCGGATCGCAGGGCAAAAGCGCACCAGCATCAATCTCTACCCGCAGATCGAGCCCTTCGATCAGCGCCTGCTCGATGTCGGTGACGGCCACACGCTCTATGTCGAACAATGCGGCCGGCCCGACGGGGTCCCGGTCGTAGTGCTCCACGGCGGACCGGGCGGCGGTTGCTCCCCCGCGATGCGGCGCTATTTCGATCCGGCGGTCTATCGCATCATCCTCTTCGACCAGCGCGGCTGCGGCCGGTCGCGTCCGCATGCCGCCGTCGAGGCGAACACCACCTGGCACCTCGTCGCCGACATCGAGCGCATCCGCAGGCTTTTCGGGATCGAGGGCTGGATCGTCTTCGGCGGAAGCTGGGGGGCGACGCTGGCACTGGTCTATGCACAGACCCATCCGGACCGCGTGCGTCACCTCGTCCTGCGGGGCGTGTTCCTCATGACGGAAGGAGAGCTCGCGTGGTTCTACGGCGGCGGGGCCGGCGCCTTCTGGCCCGACCGGTGGAACGATTTCGCGCGGCTCATTCCACCGGGCGAACAACACGACATGATCGCCGCCTACCACCGTCGGCTCTTTTCGGGTGACGCGATGACTGAGACGCGATTCGCCCGCGCCTGGGCAGGGTGGGAGAACGCGCTCGCGAGCATCGAACACGACGGTGTGGCGGGCGACGCACCGGCCGACTACGCGCGCGCCTTCGCCCGGCTGGAGAACCACTACTTCATCAACAGGGGCTTTCTGGAGACCGACGGCCAGATCCTGCGTGACCTGCCGAAGATCGCCGAGGTACCGGGCACGATCGTCCAGGGTCGGTACGACATGATCTGCCCGCCCGTCTCGGCCTGGACGCTCGCGCGGCACTGGAAGCGTTCGGATCTCCGCATGGTTCCCGCCGCCGGCCACGCCCTGTCGGAGCCGGGGATCTCGGCGGAACTCATTCGGATCATGGACGGTTTGAGAACCTAGCGACGCGGCACGGGCCGAGGGGAGGCAGACTTGCAGATGACGACGTTCCTTGGTTTCCTCGGGGCATGTATCGCGGCCGCAGCGACGGGTATGATCTTCCAGCCGGGCGTCTGGTACGGGAACCTCCGAAAGCCCGCCTGGACGCCGCCCGCCTGGGTCTTTCCCGTGGTGTGGACGCTTCTCTACCTCCTGATGGCCCTGGCCGCCACACGGATGGCGGGGCTGCCCGGCAACGGCACCGCGCTCGCGCTCTGGGCGTTCCAGATCGCGCTCAACACGCTCTGGACGCCGGTGTTCTTCGGCGGGCACCATATCCGCGCGGGCCTTGTGGTCATCCTGTTGCTCTGGATCGCCGTGGCACTCACGATCCTGTCCTTCTGGGCGCTCGACTGGATCGCGGCGTTGATGCTGGTGCCCTACCTCGTCTGGCTGACCCTGGCCACGGCGCTCAACTTCACCATCTGGCGCGACAACCCGTCCGGCGGCTGAGGTCGCCGCACTCTTTTCTTGCATCGCCGCCCGCCTTCCCCTATATGCGGCTCAACAGCGCGGCTGCGGGGTCCAAACTCGCAACCCACCGGGAAAGATCGACGGGCCGCTCTGGCCCGTTTTTTGTTGCCTCAGGGACCGATGACCGACCTCATCGCAAAGACCGCCATCGACCGGCGCCTGGCCGAGATCGTGACCCCCGCCATCGAGGGCCTGGGGTTCGAACTTGTGCGCATCAGGCTGATGGGCGGCTTGCACAAGACGCTGCAGATCATGGCCGACCGGCCCCAGGGCGGGATCGACGTGGACGACTGCGGGCGCGTCTCCATCGCCGTCTCGGCCATGCTCGACGTCGAGGATCCCATCGAGGATGCCTACACCCTCGAGGTTTCCTCCCCCGGCATCGATCGGCCGCTGACGCGGCTGAAGGACTTCGACGCCTGGAAGGGCTACGAAGCGCGGATCGAGACCGAGGAGATGATCGACGGGCGCAAGCGCTTCAAGGGCCGGCTCGCCGGGACGATGGGCGACGAGGTTCTGATCGAGATCGAGGAAGGCACCATCGGGCTAAGGTTCGACTGGCTCGCCGACGCCAAGCTCGTGCTGACGGACG
>NZ_JAYRTX010000175.1:0-2936 GCF_041919395.1 Albidovulum sp. | reverse complement strand
ACCGAAATCCCTCAACAATCCATTGCCGGTCGGTTAACAGGTTCCCAAATGGCAAGGATCGCCTTCATTCTTCTCTGTCACAAGGACCCCGAGGGGATCATCCGTCAGGCCGAACGGCTGACGGCCGTCGGCGACTGCATGGCGATCCACTTCGACGCCCGTGCCGGGGCGGAGGAGTTCCGCCGCATCCGCGCGGCGCTGGCCGAAAACCCCAACGTCTCCTTCGCGCGGAGGCGCGTCAAGTGTGGCTGGGGCGAGTGGAGCCTTGTCGCCGCGACGCTGGAGGCGGTGCGCGCGGCGCTCGCGGCTTTTCCGGACGCCACGCATCTCTACATGCTCTCGGGCGACTGCATGGCGATCAAGTCGGCCGAATACATCCACGCCTTCCTCGACAGGGAAGATGCCGACTACATCGAAAGCTTCGACTTCTTTACCTCGGACTGGATCAAGACCGGGATCAAGGGCGACCGGCTGGTCTACCGCCACCCGTTCAACGAACGCACGCAAAAGCGGCTCTTCTACGGGTTCTACGCCTTGCAGAAGCGTCTCGGCCTGACCCGGGCCATCCCCACCGACCTGCATGTGATGATCGGCAGCCAGTGGTGGTGCCTGCGGCGGCGCACCGTCGAATGGGTGCTCGACTTCTGCGCGCGGCGCCCCGAGGTCGTGAGGTTCTTCCGCACGACCTGGATCCCTGACGAGACCTTCTTCCAGACGATCGTCCGCCAGGTCGTGCCGGATCGGGAGATCCGGGCGCGGAGCCTGACCTTCCTGATGTTCTCCGACTACGGGATGCCCGTGACCTTCTACAACGATCACTACGACCTTCTTCTGGCGCAGGACCACCTCTTCGCCCGCAAGATCAGCGCCGAGGCGCGGGAGCTCAGGCGCCGGCTGGGCGAGCTCTACGCCGCGCGCGGCGTCGGCTTCGCCATCTCGAACGAAGGGCAGCGGCTCTACCGCTTCCTCACCGGGCGGGGACGCGAGGGTCGCCGCTTCGCCCGTCGGTTCTGGGAGCGCGAGGCGAGCCTCGGGCGGGACCGGGAGCTTCTGATCCTCGTCTGCAAGAAATGGCACGTCGCCAAGCGGCTCGCCGATCAGGCATCGGCCGCGACCGGGGTGCCGGCCGTCCACTATCTCTTCAACGAGGAGGCGACACTGCTGCCCGACCTCGGCGGGATCGAACGGCGGCTCGACAAGCGCAACCGGCACCGTCGCGCCCTCGTCCGCCTCCTCTACGACCGCTTCGGCACCGACCGGCTGCTCCTCTGCATGGACCCGGCCGATTTCGACCTCATCCGCGATTTCGACGCCGATCGGGCGACGGTCCGCATCCTCGAGATTGCCTGCGATTTCTCCGACAGCTACCTGGAGGGCCACGCGCGGCGCACGGGGCTTGCCGGGGAAGCGACGGGGCCCGATACGATGGCGCGGCTCCTGCCGACGATCCGGGCCGACATCGCCCATGAAAGCGACCGCCTCCGCGACGCGGGCTTTGCCCATTTCCAACGTATCAGTCAGGCTGCGGGCGCGGCCGAAAATGCCGTGCCATTGGCCGCGTTTCTGTCTATTCCGGTGGAAACCGCGCAAGGGATCGCGGGTGCCGACCATCTCTTTTCCGACTGAGGGACGCCATGAGCTACGTCTACGACGACACCAACATATTCGCCCGAATCCTGCGCGGCGAAATCCCGAACAAGACCGTGCTGGAGACGGACCACACGCTCGCCTTCCACGACATCGCGCCACAGGCGCCGGTACATGTCCTCGTGGTTCCCAAGGGCAAGTACGTGAACTTCGACCATTTCTCCGGCGAAGCCTCGGACGAGGAGATCGCCGATTTCGCCCGAACCGCGGCCGAGGTCTGCCGCATGACCGGCGTCAGGCCGGGCGCGGGCGGGCAGGGCTATCGCACCATCTCCAATGCCGGCACGCACGGGGTACAGGAGGTGCCGCACTACCACATGCACATCCTCGGCGGCCGGGGTCTGGGCCGGATGCTGTCCCGCGCGGAGTGAGCCGGCTTGCCCCCGACGGCCCTTTCGCTATCATGCGGCGAACGCACAGACGGAGCCCCGACGATGACAATTCCCGCCCCCGAGACCGAGGTTGTGACCACCTGGAAAGTGGCCTGCGACGGGGGTGAGGGCGCGCTTGGCCATCCCCGCGTCTGGCTGACGATTCCGCGCGACACCGGCTTCGTCGAATGCGGCTACTGCGACAAGAAATACCTGATCGACCGCGATCACGCGCACGAGGATCACTGAGGCATCCGGCGGCATCCGGCCGCCTGCGTCAGGACTTCTTCTCGGCCGCCGCCTTCATGCGCTTCAGCAACTCGGCCTTCGGCTGGGGTCGGCCGAAAGGGTTCTTCTCGCTGCCCTTCGCATTGTGCTCGGCGTGGCGGGGCGCCTTCCTGCCGGTCTTGGCCATTCCTGATTTGCCGTAGTCCATGGTGGCCTCCTGCCTCGATGCTGCGGTCAGTGCAATATCGGGAGGCGCGCGCGACCTCGCAATGGCCCCCTGTCGCCGCCGGCCCCATGGACCCCTGCAACGGACTCTGCCATACCTCGGATCGTCCGGGACGGGAAGGGAGCGCGGCCATGACATTCGGCAAGGGCAGCCACCTGCACCTGATCGACGGGTCGGCCTATATCTTCCGCGCCTATCACGCGCTGCCGCCCTTGACCCGCAAGTCGGACGGGCTGCCGATCGGCGCGGTGGCGGGGTTCTGCAACATGCTCTGGTCGCAGCTTGCCAACAACAAGGGCAGCGACGCCCCCACCCATATCGCCTGCGTCTTCGATTATTCCTCCAAGACCTTCCGCGACGATATCTACGACAAGTACAAGGCCAACCGGCCGGAATTGCCGGAGGATCTGCGGCCGCAGTTCCCGCTGACCCGCGAGGCGACAAGGGCCTTCGGCGTCGCCTCG
>NZ_JAYRTX010000174.1:0-2992 GCF_041919395.1 Albidovulum sp. | reverse complement strand
GTCCGGGCGCATCGCGGCGAATCCCAGCGCCACGGCCGCCGCTGATTGCGCCTGGCCGGAGACGTCGAGCACGAGTACCACCGGCCAGCCCGTCAGCGCCGCGAGATCGGCAGACGCGCCGGTTCCGGCTTCGCCCGGATGCGCCACGCCGTCGAAGAGCCCCATCGAGCCCTCGGCCAGGATCAGGTCCGCACCCTCCGCCGCGGCAATCAGCCCGCCGATCCGGTCCTTGCCCATGGCCCAGGTGTCGAGGTTCACCGACGCCCGCCCGGAGGCGACGCGGTGGAAGGCGGGGTCGATGTAGTCCGGCCCGCTCTTGAACGGCTGCACGGTCAGGCCGGCCGCCCGGAACGCGGCGAGAAGGCCGAGCGTCACCGTCGTCTTGCCGGTGCCGGAGGCGGGGGCGGAGATGATGAGACCTGGAGGGATCATTCGGGATCGGGAAACCTCGGGTGCGTGCCCACCGGGCGATACCGGCGGTCGTAATCGCCTGCATAGAGCCTGCTTTCACCGAATTCCTCCGCTCCGATCGAGCGGCCGACGAATATCAGCGCCGTCCGCTCCATCTCCTCTCCGATGGCCGTTCGGAGGGTCGCCAGCGTCGCCCGGACGATGCGCTCGTCGGGCCATGATGCGCGCCAGATGATCGCAACCGGGCAATCGCCGCCGTAGTGCGGGGTGAGTTCCTTCACGACCCGGTCAAGCACATGGACCGAGAGATGGATGGCAAGCATGGCGCCCGTGCGCGCAAAGTTTTCCAGCGTCTCGCCGGGCGGCATGGCGGTCGCGCGACCCGAGGTGCGCGTCAGGACGACGGACTGGACGACGCCTGGCAGGGTCAGTTCCGCACCCAGCGCGGCGGCCCCGGCGGCGAAGGACGGCACGCCGGGTGTGACATCATAAGGGATCCCGAGGGTGCGGAGACGGCGGAGCTGCTCGCCCATCGCCGACCAGACCGAAAGGTCGCCGGAATGCAGCCGCGCTACATCCTGGCCCGCCGCATGGGCGGCCGCCATCTCGGCGATGATCTCGTCGAGCGACAGCGGCGCGGTGTTGACGATCCGCGCACCGGGCGGGCAATGCCCGAGCACCGCCTCCGGTACGAGCGAGCCCGCGTAGAGACAGACCGGGGAGGCGGCGATCAGGTCCCGCCCCCGCAGCGTCAATAGGTCTGCCGCGCCAGGTCCCGCGCCGATGAAATGTACCGTCATGCGTCCGTCCTTTCTGCTATCGCCGCCGTCGCGAGCCCGTCCGACGAGACGACACGCGGGCCAAGAAGCCGCGCCCCCGGCCCCGCCGCCGCGAGCGCCGCCGCCTCGGCGAGCGAGCCGGTCCCGAACCGGTCCGCGACACGGGCGGAATGGGTCAATGTGCTTTCCCGCGCAAGCCGGTCCTGAGCGATGCCAAGCACCGGAAGGCCAAGATCGCGGGCCAGGGTGCGGAACGCCGGTGCGTCGGCCTTGTCGGCGGCAGTCGCGACCCTGTCCACGCTTCCCCCCGCACGTTCCAGTGCGTCTGCGAGCGATTCGACTGTCGCAGCGGCGCGGAAGCCGAACCCCGCCGCCCTCATTTCACGACGCTCCACTGCACGACCGGGCGGGAGGGCTGCCAGCCGCGCAGGCGGCCGAGCGACTCGGCCGTGGCGAGTTCGATCCGCAGGAGCGTGCCGCCATGGCGCGCCTGACAGGCGGCGAGAAGCGCCTCGGACTCCAGCGTCACTGTGTTGACGACGAGGCGCGCGCCTGGTGGAAGCAGGTGCCAGAGAGTGTCTATTCCGGCAGGATCGGCACCGCCGCCCACAAAGACGGCATCGGGCGCAGGAAGGCCCGCAAGGACATCGGTCCAGCGACCCTCTGTCACGGACATGCGGTGCGCGAGGCCGAAACCGGCCGCATTGGCGCGCACGTTTCCCGCGCGGTCAGGGCGTGACTCGACGCAGTGCGCCGTAGTGCCGGGCGCCGTGAGGCACCATTCGACCGAAACGGAACCCGAGCCGGCGCCGAGATCCCAGAGCACCTCGCCAGGACGCGGCGCCAGCGCCGAAAGCGTCAGGGCGCGGACAGGTCGCTTCGTGATCTGCCCGTCATGCGCGAAGAGCGCGTCAGGAAGCCCCGATGCCCGCGGCAGACCGGCCGCACCGTCTGCCGCGATGGCCACCGCGACCGGATGGCGGACGTCCGGCAGATCGAACCTGTCGGCTACGACGGTTCGCACCCGTTCGGCTGGGCCACCCAGCGCTTCCAGAACGGAAAGGCGGGAGGCGCCGAAGCCCCTGTCGGTCAGCCAGCGGGCAAGCTCCCCGACCGCCGCGCCGTCGCGCAGAAGGCAGATGGCACGTACCCCCCGGGCAAGCACGGGGACGAGCCGTTCAAGGGGCGCCGCGTGCAGCGCGAGGCAGAGCGTGTCTTCAAGCCGCCAACCGAGCCGCGCGGACGCAAGCGAAAACGTCGACGGGGCAGGATGGCATGTCCATTCTCCGGGCGCGAGACGCGCCGCGAGGCTCCCGCCGGCACCGAACCAGAACGGGTCGCCGGAGGCGAGGACGACGGCGTTCCGGCCTCTTTCGGCCAGAACGGGCTCTATCGAGAACGGGTTGGGCCATTCCCGGCCCCGATCCCCAACGCTGGCGAGGGCAAGGTGCCGGGGCGCACCGAAGACGATCGCGGCAGCGCACAGCGCGGCGCGGCTTGCGTCCGACAACCCCGCCAGTCCATCTTCGCCGAGACCGATGATCGTCAGCCAGGGATCAGCCATGACGCGCGTCCTTCTTCTCGGCGGCACGACCGAGGCGAGCCAGCTTGCCCGGGCGCTCGCCTCTGCCGGGATCGACGCTGTGTTTTCCTATGCCGGGCGCACGGAGGCACCGGTCGCACAGCCGGTGCCGACGCGGGTCGGCGGCTTCGGCGGCGTCGCGGGGCTTGTGCGCTACCTGCGGGACGAAGGCGTCACTCACGTGGTCGATGCGACCCATCCCTTTGCCGCCCGGATGAGC
>NZ_JAYRTX010000173.1:0-3018 GCF_041919395.1 Albidovulum sp. | reverse complement strand
TCTTCATCGTCACCCTGGGCCTCGTTGCGGTCGCACTGTCGATGACCGGGCTCGACTTCGTCACCGCGATCTCGGGCGCGGCAACCGCCATCGCCAACATCGGGCCGGGTCTCGGCGACATCATCGGCCCGGCCGGGAACTTCGCGCCGATCAACGACACGGCGAAGTGGATACTCACCGGCGCGATGCTGCTCGGGCGGCTCGAACTTCTGGTCGTGCTCGTCCTCTTCCTGCCGCGCTTCTGGCGGGTCTGACCCGCGCGCTCAGCGCCAGCAGGAGACGAGGACGGCAAGGTCGCGCCCAAGCGCCGTCAGATCCTCGGGCGCGAGCTGGCCCGAAGGCGGTTCGGTCCCCTCCGGCGGAAGGAGCCCGGCGCTTGCGAGCGTGTCAGCGAGCGCGGGCGCGGACAGGGCAAGGCCAACGTCCTCGGGCAGGACCCTGGCGCCGGAGGTGTCGCGGGGCAGGAGCATGCCGACGACCGCGCCCGAGCCGTCAAGCACCGCGCCACCCGCATCGCCCGCACGGGTAGCGGTGCCAAGCCTGTAGCGACCTTCCTCGCCGTCGAGACCGCGCGCGTCGGCGAGCGTGCCGAAGGTCATCACGGCCGTGTCGAGCGCATCCTCGTAGGGGTAGCCGGGGATGGCGATGTCCGCGCCGATGCGCGGTGCAGCGGCCGAGATCCGGGCGTGGGCGCGAGGGGCGAGCGGCTGCTCGGGCCGCAGCACCGCAAGGCCGGTGGCCGCATCGTTCAGGACGACATCCGCCGGGTGCCCGCCGTCGAGCGTCACCTGCGCGCAGTCCGCAACGGCTTCCGACGTGGTCGCGGCAAGGCCCCCGGAGTCGAGCCAGAAGCCGGAGCGCGACAGTGCCGGACGCCGCACGGCGAGCCCCGAGACGAGGTCGGCGCGGCCCACGGCAAGGGGCTGGCCGAGCCCTTCGGCGAGCGCGCGGTCGCCGATGGGCCGGAACCCCGCCTTCATCGCCTCGACCACGCGCCGGGCGCGGTCGGCGCCTTCCGGCGTCCAGACCAGCGTGTAGCCCTTGATCAACCCCCCCGAAAGCCGCACGTCGGTAAAGCTTTCGAGCCCCGCGTTCCGCCCGGCGATGGTGAAACCCGTGCGCCCGAGTTGCCGTTCGCCTTCCACCGGGACGATTTCCAGCGACTGCATCAGGTCGTAGAGTCCGGCAAGCCGCGTCTGGTCGCCCGGCTGGCTGATCAGGAGCATCCGGAAGCCCGAGCCCGCCTTTTCGCGGAAATGCACGAAGGGCGGCTCGTAATGGTCGAATTCCACCAGCGCGGAGGGGTAGGGGACCTCGATCCCCGCCTCGGTCTCGGTCAGCACCTCAAGGCCGAGCGCGGCCTGTTCGGCGCGGAAGTGCTCCAGGAGTTCGGCGCGCTGGGCGGTGGTCAGCACGCCCGTTTCCTCGTGCCCCTTCGCCCCCTGCCAGGTGGCCATGGAGCGGCGGGTGCCGGCGCCGAAGGCCCCGTCGATGGCGCCCGCGTAGAATCCGTCCCATTGCAGGGCCGCCTGCAGCTCGCGCCGCTCGTCGGCCGAAAGCGCGGCCTCCGACCGGCGCGCCTCGGCCGGCGTCTCGTCGGGAAGCGCCGGGTCGGGCACCGCCACGGCGACCTCCGGGGTCGGCTCCGTGGCGGGCTCGGCGTCGGTCACGCCCTCCGGCAAGGGCTGCGCCGCTGCGGCTGCCCCCGCGACCGGCCAGAACTGGCGCGTGAAGCGGTTGCCGAAGGCGATGTAGCTGTCCGCCGGGATGAGCCTTTCGCCCTTCAGCACACGCAGTTGCTGTTCGCCATCCGCCCTTGTGAAGGGCCCGAGCACGATCGCGTACCAGCCCGTGGTCATGGCAAAGCCCGCGACGTTGGGGAAGACGCCGGCATAGGCCCGCGCCCGTTCCTCGCCCTCCGCCAGCGTCGGTTGCGCCTCGATCTGCAGCCAGACCTGATCCTGTGCCACGGCCCTGAGCGGCAGCAGCGCGAGGAGGAGACCGAACAGGACCGTGGCAAAACGCATGCGTGAAAACCCTTCCGACGTTTCTTATGGGCGCGAATCCGTCGCCGAACCTAGCAGGACGGCGGGCGGCGTCACGTCACAATCGCCCGCCGGCCGATTGACCGCCACCGGCCTGTTGCCTATTGAGAACGCGCTTTCCCCCGCCCGAGGCAGATGATGACCCCGACCGCCCCCCGTTCCTTCCAGGAGATCATCCTGAGGCTGCAGAGCTACTGGGCTTCGAAGGGCTGCGCGGTGCTGCAACCCTATGACATGGAGGTCGGCGCCGGCACCTTCCATCCGGCGACGACGCTGCGGGCCCTGGGGTCGAAGCCCTGGGCGGCGGCCTATGTCCAGCCCTCGCGCCGCCCGACCGACGGGCGCTATGGCGAGAACCCCAACCGCCTCCAGCACTACTATCAGTACCAGGTGCTGATCAAACCCTCGCCGCCGGATTTGCAGGACTTGTATCTCGGCTCGCTCGCCGCCATCGGCATCGACGCCTCGCTCCACGACATCCGCTTCGTCGAGGACGACTGGGAAAGCCCCACCCTCGGCGCCTGGGGCCTCGGCTGGGAGGTCTGGTGCGACGGGATGGAGGTCAGCCAGTTCACCTATTTCCAGCAGGTCGGCGGCCATGACTGCCACCCGGTCTCGGGCGAACTGACCTACGGGCTCGAACGGCTCGCCATGTATGTCCTTGGCATCGACCATGTCATGGACATGCCCTTCAACGACCCGCAATCGCCCATTCCGCTGAGCTACGGCGACATCTTCCGCCAGACAGAACAGGAGTATTCCCGCTGGAACTTCGACCAGGCCGATACCGAGATGCTTCTCAAGCATTTCGAGGACGCCGAGGCGGAATGCGAACGCATCCTGGCCGCCCCGGCCGAGGACAAGGCGGGGCGCAGGATCGTCATGGCGCATCCGGCCTACGACCAGTGCATCAAGGCGAGCCATCTCTTCAACCTGCTCGACGCGCGCGGCGTGATCTCGGTGACCGAACGGC
>NZ_JAYRTX010000172.1:0-3020 GCF_041919395.1 Albidovulum sp. | reverse complement strand
ACTCGGGAACATCGCCGTTGACGATGCGGATGGCGAGGCCCTCGGCGATCGCGGTCTTGCCGACACCAGGATCGCCAATCAGGACCGGGTTGTTCTTGGTGCGCCGCGACAGGACCTGCATGGCGCGGCGAATCTCCTCGTCACGACCGATGATCGGGTCGATCTTTCCCTCCTCGGCGGCAGCGGTCAGGTCGCGGGCGTACTTCTTCAGCGCTTCATAGCCCTCCTCGGCCGACGCGCTGTCAGCCGTGCGTCCCTTGCGCACATCATTGATCGCCGCGTTCAGCGATTGAGCCGTTACCGCCCCGGCATCGAGTGCATCCTTGGCCTTGGTGTTCACCATGGCGAGCGCCATCAGGATACGCTCCACCGGAACGAAACTGTCGCCCGCCTTCTTCGCAACCTTCTCGGCTTCGTCCAGCACACGGACGAGACTGGTGTCGACATAGACCTGACCGTCCCCGCCGGAGACCTTCGGCATCCGCGCGATCATCTGGTCGACGGATTCCTGCACACGCTTCGGCTCGCCGCCGGCGCGCTTGATCAGGTTGGCGCTCAGCCCCTGATCATCATCCATGAGAGCCTTAAGAAGGTGCTCGGGCACCACGCGCTGGTGTCCCTCGCGCATCGCGATGGTCTGTGCAGCCTGAAGGAAGCCGCGCGACCGTTCCGTGAACTTTTCCATGTTCATCGGCTATCTCCTTTTCCAGCCCCCGGGGTCATGGTCGCCCGCATCCGCAGCACGACGCCTCCCGGGTCTCCGGGATGACTTGGGCGTCGGGTCGGGGGTTTTCAAGGACGGTGGACGGAAGTCACGGCAACGGAATCGAAACGCGAATCGCGGCTAATCGCGCTTAACCTTAACGGAGGACCCAGCCATGGCACTGAACGACCACCCCATATCCGGCGCACTCGCCCGTGCCGCGGAACGCTGGCAGCGCGCATTCCTGGTCGGCGGCAGGACGCCTCTGCCGCAACTGGCCGATCTCGCCTCGCAGCGGGAGGCGGAGACGCTTCCCGCCCGCGTGATGCCAAGCCCGTTTCGCCCTCGCCGGGGCTGAGCGATGCGCATCCTTTCCGCCCGCATCCACAGGGCCCGGCGAGAGCGCGCCACGGGGATGGTCTCGGCGGTGGTGGCTTTGACCGCCCTGCGCGACGACCGGCCCCTTCGGGTCTTCATCGCGGTCACCGTTCCGGGACGGCCCGTCGGCGCGGCGCCCCTGCGCGATCGGGTGCTCGGCGCGGCCAAGCTTGCCTTCGCGGGCATGTCCACGCAGCAGAAAGCCCGCGCCGCCTGAGACCGGCCGGCACGAGGCTGCACTCCGGTTCATGGACCGGCGCGTGCCGAGATTCGGTGCAGCACATGGAGCGACAGGCCAGCGCATTCCGCTGCCCGCGCCCACGCGCGCCTGCACATGGCGGTTCGACGGAGACGCCTCGACGGCACCTCGACACTTCGTCACGCCGGTCTGCCGCGGACGCGCGCTACCGGAAGCATGCCTTTCGCCAAGCAGGAAGGCTCGTCCTGCGACAGCGCGCTTGACAGTGTCGCGCCGACTCCGCACATCGGCCGGACATCCGCAAGGGACCTGCCCATGCTGCCCTCCGACGACCGCCTGATCATAGCCCTCGACGTAGCCGATGCGCTGGCGGGCCTCGACCTCGCCCGGCGGATCGGTGATCGCGTGAGCTTCTACAAGATCGGCCTCGGGATGCTGACCGGTGGCGGACTCGCGCTCGCACATGAACTCAAGCAAGAACATGGCAAGCGCATCTTCCTCGACATGAAACTCTTCGACATCGGCGCCACGGTCGAGGCTGCGGTGCGGGGACTTGTACGCTTCGACCTCGATTTCCTCACCGTGCACGGCGATCCGCATGTGGTGAAGGCGGCAAAGGCGGGGGCGAGCGGAAGCGCGACGAAGATCCTCGCCGTGACGATCCTCACCTCGCTCGACCGCGCAGACCTCGACGCCGCGCTGATCCGCCCGGGTGACGTTCCCGACATCGTCGTCGAACGCGCCCGCCGGGCCTTCGAGGCCGGGGCCGACGGGGTGATCGCGAGCCCGCAGGAAGCCGCGCTTATCCGCGCCCTGCCCGAGGCGGCGGGGAGGCTGATCGTCACGCCCGGCGTCCGGCCGGCTGGCGCGGCGCCCGACGACCAGAAACGGGTGGCGACACCCGCAGAAGCCGTCGCGGCGGGCGCCGATCATGTGGTCGTTGGCCGCCCGGTCTGGGCCGCGCCCGATCCCGCTGCCGCGGTCGATGCAATCCTGGCGGAGCTCTCCTCGCCGCAGGCAATCCGGCCGAACCGCTGACGCCAGGCTCGGCAACGCACCCGGCCATTTGCGAGCATGGCGTGGAACCGATCCGGAGGCGCCATGACACCCCCACCCCCTTGCGGCTGCGAATCCGACGCACGAACCGCTCGTCCTGTCGCACCTCGCGCTCCGTCAGGCGCTTGGCTGGCTCGGCCTTGGTCTGTCCGCTGCCCTGCCGACACACGCCGCACTGCCCGGGGATGTGCTCGAAGCCTCGGTCAGCGATTGTCATTTCACTGCGATGGGCGGGGGCTCACCGGGGCGCTTTCGGCAATCGAGGTCTTTCTGCTCGCCTATCGGGGCTACGAACGGAAGCCGTGCGCGTGGCTCCCGGACCGGTGGCTTTCGCGGACCGGCGGGGCCGCCGCCATCGCTGTCGCATTTCTGCCGGTCCACCGCGTGGGCTATCCGGTCTGCCTCGGCGAGCCGCGCACCTGTTGGGTCTTCGGTGCGGGCGCGCATCCCGAGGCGCTGCACTACGGCGCAGCCTTCGTCTTCTTCCTCAGCCTCTTCCTCTTCGCCCTCGTCCAGTTCCCGCGCGGCGAACGGGATGCGGCAGGGCGGCTGGTCTAGTCAGCCCGGACCATGCTCTTCCTGCTCAGCGGGACGACGATCCTCGCGGCGATGACGGCGATGCCGGCGATGGTCCCCTACTTCCTCTCCGGCGCGGCAACGAGGGCGACGCTGTCGGCGCGTCAC
>NZ_JAYRTX010000171.1:0-3098 GCF_041919395.1 Albidovulum sp. | reverse complement strand
TTGCCGCCAAATTCCACGTAGGTGATCTTCGCCATCTTCCTCGTCTTTCCGGATTCAACGCCGTGTCCCGCGCCGACATAGGCGAAATCCGGCGCTTTTGCCAGTACCCTGCCCTCTTGCCCGCCGGTCGGAATGTTCTACATTCGTTCTCATGCTGACCGACTTCCACCCGCTCGACGACTGGCCGCGCCCGCCCGCGGCCCTCCCCCATGTCCGGCTCCGCGATCCGCCCTCGGGCGCGCGGGTGACGGTGGCGGGGCTGGTGCTGGTGCGCCAGCGGCCGGGAACCGCGAAGGGGGTCGTCTTCGTCACGCTCGAGGACGAGACGGGGGTGGCCAATGTGGTGATCTGGCAGAAGGTCTTCCAGCGCTTCCGCCGCGCCGTCGTGGCCGGACGGCTCCTGCGTGTCACCGGGCGGCTCCAGCGCGACAACGAGGTGGTGCATGTCGTGGCCGAGGTGATCGAGGACATCTCCGACCTGCTCGACACGTTGCTCGCGCCCGACAGCGACCGCCGCCTCGCCCCCGCGCCGGCGCGGGCGGACGAGGGGCCGTGAGGGGGGCAAGGGGGCTGAGGCTGCCAAAGGTCGGGACGGCGGCGGCCGCCGGCGCGGCCCCTGCGCGGACGCTCTGCGCCGATCGCCCGCCGCAGAAAGGGCGCCCGGAGGCGCCCCTTCCTGTCCGTTCCTGCCGGCCCTATTCGACCGAGAGCGCCACGAAGCGCGGATCGGCGCCGCGGCGGATGAGGAGGAGGAGCGATTTTCGCCCGGCGTCCTTCGCCTCGGCGATCCGCGCCTCGAGGTCGGCGATGGTCGCCACCTTCTGCTGGCCCGCCTCGGTAATGACATCGCCGGCGCGCAGGCCCTTCTCGTAGGCCTCGCCTGCCTGGTCGAGATCGGTGATGACGAGCCCCTCGACCTCCGGCCCGACGCCGAGTTCGCCGCGCGTCTCGTCGGTGAGGACACCGAGCGTCATCCCCATCAGTTCCTTGCTCACCGGGGCCTCGGGCGTTCCCGGCGCGGCCCCTGACTCGGGGCCCTCGCCTTCCGCCGTCTCGCGCCGGCCGAGCGTGACGAGAAGCGTCTGGGTCTTGCCCTCGCGCAGGACGACGACGCGCACGGCACGGCCGACGTCGGCATCGGCGACGCGGCGGACGAGCTCGCGCGTGTCGGTGACGGGCGCCCCGTCGAAGGAGGTGATGACGTCGCCCGACTGGATGCCGCCGTCCTTGGCCGGCCCCTCGGGCACGTCGGTGACAAGGGCGCCCTTCGCCTCCGCGAGGCCCATGGCCTCGGCCACGTCCGGGGTCACGTCCTGGATGCGCACGCCGAGCCAGCCGCGCCGGGTCTCGCCGAACTCCTTCAGCTGGCCGACGACCTTGGCCACCACGTTAGAGGCCATGGAGAAGCCAATGCCGATGGAGCCGCCGTTGGGCGAGAGAATCGCCGTGTTCACACCCACGACCTCGCCGTTCATGTTGAAAAGCGGACCACCGGAGTTGCCGCGGTTGATCGCGGCGTCGGTCTGGATGAAGTCGTCGTAGGTACCCGAAAGCTCGCGGTTGCGGGCGGAGACGATCCCGGCCGAGACCGAGAAGCCCTGGCCGAGCGGGTTGCCCACAGCCAGCACCCAGTCGCCGACCCGCATCAGGTCGGAGTTGCCGAAGCTGACGAAGGGCAAGGGCTGGTCGCTCTTGACCTTCAGAAGCGCGATGTCGGTCTTGGGGTCGGTGCCGACGAGTTCGGCGTCGAGGGTGGCGCCCGAGTAGAACTCCACCGAGATCTCGTCGGCGCCTTCGATGACGTGGTTGTTGGTGACGATGTAGCCGTCTTCCGAGACGACGAAGCCC
Source organism: Albidovulum sp. (assembly GCF_041919395.1). NCBI lineage: Bacteria > Pseudomonadati > Pseudomonadota > Alphaproteobacteria > Rhodobacterales > Paracoccaceae > Albidovulum > Albidovulum sp. The sequence goes on along the minus strand of NZ_JAYRTX010000171.1, from coordinate 1,250 downwards.
GAGCCCAGCGCGTTCGACCGCTGCGGGCCCTGCGGGCCGCCGAAGTCCTTGAAGAAGTCCTCGAAGGGCGAGCCCTCCGGCACGACGGGCTGGCCATCGACGGGTGCGGCAACCGTGGTCGTGGTCGTGATGTTCACGACCGCCGGGCTCACCTCCTGGGAAAGGTCGGCGAAGCTCTCGGGCGCCGCACGGGCGCCGGCGTCGTGCGCCATCCCCAGCGCCAGCGCGAGCCCGAAGGCCGCGGCCCAGAAGAGACCCATCAGGGCGCCCGGCCGGACCGCCGGGGCTTCCATCATGATTGCCTCAGAACGCACGCCAAACTCCCTCCATGATCGCGGCAAGGCCGGCAGAGCGCCGCCGGCCGGTTGCCCCATCCTTCAACCAGGCATGGCCGCCCGCAAGTCCAAGCAGAAACCCGGTCGTCAACTCCGCGTGATGGCGCGGGACCGCAGGACGGCACGGGCGAGGCCACCGCGATTGTCTCAGCCTCCGAGTCCGGTCGCAAGCCAAATGAGCGCGAGCCCCAGCGCCATCGCGCCGAGGCCGAGATTGCGGCGGGTTTCCACCGGCATCCGGCGGATGAGATCGAGAAGCTCGTCGATGCGCGAAGGGGCCAGTGCAAGCACCAACCCCTCCAGCGACAGAACCAGCCCGACGGCAAGAAGGAGAAGCGCGAAGCCTCCCATCGCTCAGGGCTGCGCCGGTGCCACCGGGGTCGCCGGGGCGGCCGGGGCGGCGGGCGATCCGCGGGTCGTCGACTTCAGGTAGTCGAAGAACTCGCTGTCGGGCGAGATCACCATCGTCGAATTGCCTGCCTTCAGCGCCTCGCGGTAGGCGGCGAGCGAACGGTAGAAGTCGAAGAACTCCGGGTCGGCCCCGTAGGCCTCGGCGAAGACCGCGTTGCGGGTGGCATCCGCCTCGCCGCGGATGATGTCGGCCTGGCGCTGCGCGTCGGAGACAAGCTCCACCCTGGTGCGGTCGGCCTGCGCCCTGACCCGCTGCGCCGCCTCGTTGCCGCGCGCGACCTCGTCGGCGGCCTCACGCTCGCGTTCCGCCCGCATCCGGGCGAAGGTCGCGTCGAGGTTCTGCTCGGGCAGGTCGGTGCGCTTGATCCGGACGTCGATGATCTCGACGCCGAGCGAGTTGGCCTCGTTGCGTGACGCATCGCGGATTCGCGCTGCCAGCGATGCCCGGTCGGCCGAAAGGATCTCGGACGAGGTGACGGAACCGAGGACCTCGCGCGTCTGGGC
>NZ_JAYRTX010000170.1:0-3133 GCF_041919395.1 Albidovulum sp. | reverse complement strand
AACCCCGAGGGCGACATAGAGATCGTCACCACGGGGCTGCGGCCGGGCGAAAAGCTGCACGAGGAACTGGTCATCGGCAGAGGGCCGAGCCGGCGGGTCCATCCCAAGATCATGACGGTGATCGAACCGCGGCTGTCCGAGATCGAACTGGCCGCGGCGCTGCGCGACCTGCGCGAGGCAGTGGAAACGGACGACGCAGACGCACTCGTTGCCGCGTTGCGGAAATGGGTCGGCGCGGCGGGAGAACAGGGTGCCGTTCGTGCGCGGACCGCGGTGACAGAGTGGTATCAGATCGGGGCCGAGTGAGCGCGCCCCAGCCTTCCTCCCGGCGTCACAGCAGCCCGAGGAATGCGGCTCCATAGAGCGAGAGATTGCCCGCGCGCGTCTGCCGGTAGAGCCCGAGGTCACGCAATGCGGCCACCGCTGCGGGGCCGCTGAGGTTGCGGAGGCTCCCGAAACGGTCGAGGAGGTCCCGGTTCTCGGGCGTGAGGAGCGCCTTGACCGCCCGCAGTTCGTCGAGGTTCCGTTGGTTCCAGTCGCGATAGCGGCCGTGGAACAGGCCCGCAACACGCTCCATCCGCGCCGCGACGGAGAGATTGGAGCCGATCTGATTCGCCCCGTGCTGCCGGTACAGGACGCTTGGTTGCGTGTCGTAAACGATGCGCGCGCCGGCCCCGCTGAGAAGCTGATAGAGCCACCAGTCATGGCAGACGGCGCCTTCGCGCCGCCCGGCGCGCATCACGGTCTCACGGGCGGCTGCGTCGAGCATCATGGTGTTCCCACCGGCGAGGCTCTGCACCAGTGCGTTGGGGAAGCCGGGGGGCCGGCGGAAGTGTGGCGACAATCGGTGCCGGGCGAGGTCACGGTCGGTGACGATGGTGCGGGCGCCGTAAAGCACCGCTGCGCCATCTGCTGTGGCGCAGGCGGCGAGGCCCCGCGACAGCCGTACGGGAAGCCAGACGTCGTCCTGGTCGGCAAGCGCGAAGAAATCCGCCCGGATGTCGGGGGCGCAGAGGAGCGACAGGAAATTCGCCATGCTGCCGCGGCGGGGCCCGTCGCGCAGCGAGACGGTCCGCTGAGGATGGGAGTGTGCGAATGCCTCCACGATCGCGCGCGTGGCATCGGTCGAGCCGTCGTCGCCGATCCACAGCGACCAGTCGTCGTGGTCCTGGGCGGCCAGGGAGTCGAGTTGCGCGCGCAGGAACTCAGCGCCGTTGCGCGTCGCCATCAGGATCGCGACATGGCCGGTGCGCGGCGCGGTCATTGCTGGAGCAGATGGCTTTCGTTCTGTCTGATCAGGAAGGCTCCGACCAGAAAGAGCGCCATCGCGATACCGAACGCATAGGGCAAGGACACGAACTCGCCGCGTTCCAGGCCGTAGAGGCCATAGCGCGCCTCCGCGATCACATGGGCGACCGGGTTGTACCAGAGGATGTCGCGCAGGTAGGTCGGCAGCGTGTCGAAGTCGAACAGGATGCCCGACACGATGAAGAGCGGCCGCGTCAGGACGCCCCAGATATTCTGCCAGGTCGGGAAAAACCCGATGAGAACCGCGTTCAGTGTTCCGACCCCGGTGCCGAGCGCGAAGGCGAGCACGAAGGCTGTGACCAGCAGCCCCGGATTCAGTTCGGTCCGCACGCCGTCATACCAGGCGATGGAGGGAAAGATGATCAGGGCCACGACGAAATGCGTCATCATTTCGAGCGTCGCGCGCGAGATCACGGTGTCGAGCGGTCCGACCACCGGGTAGGTCAGGAGCCCCTTGTTCGTTCGGATCGCGTGCATCGTCACGTTCGCGATCGAGTTGTACATCATGAAGGGCACGAAGCCCGAGGCGTAGAAATACATGAAGCTCGTGCCGCGCGGGGGCACATGCGTGATCAGGCTGAAGGCGACCGATAGCAGAACGATCCCGCCCGTGGGTTCGGCGATCGCCCAGATGTAGCCACCCCACGACCGGCCGAATCGCGCGCTGGTCTCGCGGATGATCAGCGCGGCGAGCACGCGCAGGCGCTGTCTTATCCGCCCGAGAGCGGTGGGGTTTTCTGCAAGCATCATGACGATAGATCCGGGATAATGTCCTGCCGTTTGCCTTGGCCGCGCCGCGGCGCTAGGTTCGTTGCGGGGCGGTGCCGTAGCCCGCCAATCTCAGAGGATGCGCCGCAAAGATGCAAGCCCCGAACGACGCCGCCGCGTCCAAGCCCGTGATGCGACCCGTCGGCCCTGCGGCCCAGGTCCAGGCGGCGCGTGCCCCTGCCGGCCCGGGGGCGGGCCGCATTACCCTGAGCGCGGTGCGTGCCACCGTGACCGACATGCCGGCAAGCGGCCTGCGGACCCGCCATCGCGTCCTGCGACTTACCTTCCTGTGCTGCGTGGCGCTACCCGTCTTGCTCTGGTCGGCCTATCTCTTCGCGGTGGCCGAGGACCAGTATCATTCGGAGCTTGCCTTCTCGATCAGGTCTGAGGAAATCGCTTCGGCGGCGGCCGGAATCCTCGGTGCCATCACCCAGGTCAGCGGCGGCGTTGCCAACGACGCCGAGATCCTGCACGAGTACATCTCCAGCCGGGCGATCGTGGAGGAGGTCGATGCCGACGTCGATCTGGGCGCGATCTACCGCAAGCCGGCATTCGATCCCGTCTTCAGCCTCGGCAATGATGCGCGGATCGAGGATATGACGGATTTCTGGAACCGCGTCGTCCATGTGAGCTACGAGAACCGGTCGGGCATCATAAGCATCCGGACCGTTGCTTTCACGCCAGAGGATGCCCGCCGGATCAACGAGGCGATCCTAGCCAGAAGTAACGCCCTCGTGAATCGCCTTTCCGAACAGGCGCGCCACGATGCGATCCGGTATGCCGCCATCGACCTGGACGAGGCGGAGGCAAACCTTCGCCAACAGCGTCAGCAACTCGCGGACTTCCGGGCCCAGTATCATATCGTCGACCCCGAGGCTGACGTCGCGGGACAACTCGGGGTGCTGACCGCATTGCAGAGCGAACTGGCGCAGGCGCTCGTGGAGCGCGACATGCTGCTGACCTACGTCAGCGAGGATGACCAGCGCGTCATGCAGGCCACCCGACGGATCGATGCCATCACCGCCCGGATCGCAGAGGAACGCACCAACCTCGGCAT
>NZ_JAYRTX010000169.1:0-3247 GCF_041919395.1 Albidovulum sp. | reverse complement strand
ATAGCGACTTCCGGTGCCGGACCAAGGAAGGGAGCGGAGATGAAACCCGAGATCTTTCTTCCCGACGATTACCGTCCGGCAGAAGATGAACCGTTCATGAACGAGCGCCAGCTCGAGTATTTCCGCCGCAAGCTTCTCGTCTGGAAGGAAGAGCTTCTCGAGCAATCGGCCGAGACTCTGGAAGGCTTGCAGGACAGTGCCCGCAACGTTCCGGACATCGCCGACCGCGCGAGCGAGGAGACCGACCGCGCGCTGGAACTGCGCACCCGCGACCGCCAGCGCAAGCTTGTCACCAAGATCGACGCGGCGCTGCGTCGGATCGAGAACGGCGAATACGGCTACTGCGAAGTGACCGGCGAACCGATCTCGCTGAAACGGCTCGACGCGCGCCCGATCGCCACGATGACGCTCGAGGCGCAGGAAAAGCACGAACGACGCGAGCGGGTCCACCGCGACGACTGATCCCGGGCCCCCTTGGGGCCGAACGGACGCATTTCCGGCGCCGGGGTCGCAAGGCTCCGGCGTTTCCTTCGGAGGGGGCGATGCTCGAGGGACGCAAGGTGACGGTGCTGGGGGCCGGTGTCGCGGGCCTTGCCGTGGCACGCGCGCTCGCGCTCCGCGGTGCCGAGGTGACAATCCTGGAACAGGCGCCCGAGATTCGTGAGGTGGGCGCGGGCCTGCAGATTTCGCCCAACGGTGCGCGCGTGCTCGCCGCACTGGGCCTCGGCGATGCGCTGGAGGCAGGGTCGCAGCGCGCCGAAGCGGTCGATCTCATAGATGGCGAGGCGGGCGGGCGCGTCGTCCGGCTCGACCTGGCCCGGAGGCGGCCGGGCGAGGTATTCCGCTTCGTCCACCGCGCCGACCTCGTCGACCTGCTGGCCGCCGGCGCGCGGGCGGCGGGCGTCGCGATACGGCTCCTGCAGAAGGTCGAGGGGGTGACGCTCGGCCCCCATCCGCCGCGCCTCGCCACGGCGCAGGGAGAGGAGATCGACTGCGACCTTCTCATCGGGGCGGACGGGCTGCATTCGAAGGTCAGGGCCGCGCTGAACGGCACGGTGGCGCCTTTCTTCACCGGCCAGGTCGCCTGGCGCGCGACACTGCCGGAGGACGGCGGCCTGCCGCCGGTCGCGCGGGTCTTCATGGGCGCAGGCCGGCACCTCGTGACCTACCCGCTCAGGGGCGGGCGGCTGAGGAACATCGTCGCGGTCGAGGAGCGCGACCGCTGGGCGGAGGAAAGCTGGTCGCTGACCGACGATCCGCTCGCGCTCCGCATCGCGTTCGAGGCCTTCGTGCCCGAGGTTCGCGGCTGGCTCGACCGGATCGAGCGGCCGAACCTCTGGGGTCTCTTCCGCCATCCCGTGGCCGCGCGCTGGCAGGGGCAGGGGGCGGCGATTCTCGGCGATGCGGCGCATCCGACGCTGCCCTTCCTCGCCCAGGGAGCCAATATGGCACTCGAGGATGCCTGGGTGCTGGCCGACTGCCTCGCCCGCGCCGCGCCCGAGGCGGCGCTTGCCGCCTATCAGGCGCGGCGCGAGGTGCGGGTGCGGCGAATCGTCGGTGCCGCCAATGCCAATGCGCGGAATTATCACCTCGCCGGCGTCCGGCGCGATCTCGCCCACCTCGGCCTCCGGTTCGCCGGGCGCTTCGCACCGGGGATGCTCATGGATCGCTTCGACTGGCTCCACGGCCATGACGTGACCGCGCCGGTAACGGGTTGATCGTCAGGCGTCGAGTTCGACCCAGACTGGGACATGGTCCGACGGTTTCTCGCCGCCCCGCACCGCCTTGTCGATCCCTGCCGCGCGCAAACGGTCGGCGGCCTGCGGGCTGAGCAACAGGTGGTCGATGCGGATGCCGTTGTTCTTCGCCCAGGCGCCGGCCTGATAGTCCCAGAAGGAATAATGCCCCGGCCGGGGCTCGCGGGCGCGGAAGGCGTCGGTGTAGCCGAGATATTCGATCCGCCGCAGCGCCGCGCGGCTTTCGGGACGAAAGAGCGCGTCCTCGACCCAGGCTTCGGGCCGGGCCGCATCCTCGGCCTGGGGAATGACGTTGTAGTCCCCGCCCAGGACGACGGGAACCTCCTCGGCCAGGAGCGCCGCCGCCCGCGCCCGCATCCGGTCCATCCAGCCCAGCTTGTAGTCGAACTTCGGCCCCGGCGCGGGGTTTCCGTTCGGCAGGTAAAGCCCGCAAAGCCGGACCGCCGTCTTGCCGGTGGCCGTCGCCTCGATCCAGCGTGCCTGTTCGTCCGTGTCGTCGCCCGGCAGCCCGCGCGCCACGTCCTCGAGCGGCAGCTTCGACAGGATCGCCACGCCGTTGAAGCCCTTCTGGCCATGGGTTTCGACGAAGTAGCCACGGCCTTCGAAGACCTCGCGCGGGAAGTCCGCGTCCTGCGACTTGATCTCCTGCAGGAGGACCACATCCGGCGCGGCGGCATCGAGCCATTCCGGCAGGGCCTCCGTCCGCGCCTTGATGCCGTTGATGTTGAAGGTCGCAATCTTCATGGAGGCCTCGAAAGGGTTTCCGGCCAATCCTAACGGCGAAGCGGCGCCCGCCGCAACTGGGGGCGAGCCTCGCGCCAGGGTTGAAAACGGTATGGGAATCCCGACCCCGGAGTGCATTCCGATTCGCGGCAGATCGTGATATGCTCCAACGATTACAAGTCCCTTGAGTCCTTTGTTGAGGTTGTTTCGAGGCGTATTTCCATGCGACGCATAATCCCGCTGCTCCTTGCCGTCCTGACGGTCATGATGGCTTCCGCCCGACCGGGATGGGCGGCGCCCGATCCCTGCGACGACCTCGCAAGCGTGGACGAGTCGCAGCAGACCCTGCTTTGGAACCTCGCCTCGCTCCTCGGCAATGACGAGGTGCCACCCGAACGCGGCGGCTATGGCGCGGATGATTATTACGTGACCGTCCGTCCGGGGCGCTTCGCCAACGTCAGCTGCAACGCCAACGAGTACGAATTCCAGGAGATGTACCCGATCGGCGTGGTGGTGAAGCCGCTCTACCGGATCGAGCTTGACAGCTATCCGCAGGGGCGCACGCCGGTGATGGTGCTGACCGAATACGGCCACCGCAAGATCGTCGCGCAGGAAGACATCCAGAAGCTGGTGGACAACGCCTCGTACATCTTCGCGGATTCCTACGCGAAGGCGATGATCTGCCGCGCCGCCGATGCCTGTCCGGGGAATGCGGAGGATTTCTGCACGGACGGCAGGTGCCGCTACGATATCTCCGCCTTCTGGGG
>NZ_JAYRTX010000168.1:0-3254 GCF_041919395.1 Albidovulum sp. | reverse complement strand
CGTCGCGAACCTGCTTCTCGGCCTTGTGGCCCATGCCCAGGGCCTTGGCGCGGGCCTTTTCCTGCTTGCGCTTCATCGCCGCGAGCGAGCGCTGCCGCCCGCCTTCGTCGAGCGCCTCGGACAGAGTAAGCTTGCCGGCCCTGCGGCCCTCGTCGCCGCGCTTGGCGCCGCGGTCGCGGTCGCCGCCAGCGCCGCGATCGTCACGCTCGCGATCGGTCTTGCGCGGACCACCGACGGGGACGCCCTTGGTCTCGGCACGGGACGCGGCCGCCTGCACGGCAGCCTGATCGACCGGCGCGGGCTTGGCAGCGGCCGGTTTCTTGAAGTCTTCCTTGCGTGCGGCGCGTGCTTCGGCCTCCTCGGTGCGGCGCGCTTCTTCCTCGGCCTTGAGCCTCAGCGCTTCTTCGCGCTCACGCTCCTCGCGCTCCTTGGCTTCGGCATCGGCGCGGCGACGCTCCCGCTCCTCCTCGCGCTGGCGCTCTTCCTCGGCGCGACGAACGGTTTCTTCAGCCTCGCGCGCCTTGGCGGCTTGCAGCGCCTTCAACCGGCGCTCCATCTCCGCGTCGGAGATTCCGGCAGGCCGGCGCGAGGGATCGCCGAGCGTCGGCGTCCCCCCGGGTCCGGAGGGTGCGCCACCCGGCTTCGGCACGACGATCCGCTTGCGCTTCGTCTCGACGACGACATTCTTCGTCCGGCCGTGGCTGAAGCTCTGCTTCACCTGACCGGAACGCCCGCCACCGAGGCCAAGGGGTTTCTTGCCGTCTGTATCGCTCATGCCGTCTTCGTATCCTTCCCGGCGTCCGTTCCGCCGATTGTCGCGCGCAAGCCCGACAGTTTCGCGGCTTCCTCTACAACACGTTGGGAGAGTCCGCCAGCGCCGAGCGCGCCATGTATCACACTATCTCGCCCGAAGGCCAGCCCGAGCTCGGACGCCGTCAGGCAGCCGAACCATCGCCCGCCCTGCGGCGTCCAGAGCTTGCCCTTTCCGCGATCAGATCCGTCGGAGGCCTGCAGGAGAACCTTGGCCTTGCCATCGGCGAGCCAGCCCTTGACCTTCTCGAACCCGGCCACGGCAAGCCCTGCCTTTCGTGCGAGGGATATAAGGTCGACCACACGCCGCGCCAAGCCGGCCTCGACCAGACCGGCGAGACCCTCGGGCACGGTAACCGGCATCCGGGCCGCGCGGGAGAAAAGGCCCTTCTTCGCCGCGGTCTCGATCGCGGTCCGGTCCGCCGTCACCCAGATGCCGCGGCCGGGCAGCTTGCCGGCGAGGTCGGGGACGACCATGCCCTCGGGCGACACGACGAAACGCACAAGCCCGGCCTTGGGCTGCACGTCACCCGTGACGATGCAGCGCCGCTCCGGCTCATCCCTGTTCGTGTCGCGTCCCCCGCGGGTCATATGCCCATCCCCCGAGGCCCATGTCAGGCCTCGGCCTCCTCGTCTTCGGCCTCGTCGCCGGCCGCCAGCTCAGCCGGGTCGACCCAACCGAGCTGGATCCGGGCCGTCATCACCAGGTGCTGCGCCTCTTCAAGGCTCATGTCGAACTTCTCCAGAAGCCCCTCGTCCTTCACGCGCTCGCCGTTCACGGTGGTCCAGCCGCCGGCCAGTTCCCAGTCGGCGCAGGTGGCGAAATCTTCCAGTGTCTTCACGCCATCTTGTGCCAGAGCCTCGATCATCTGCGGGGTGAGCCCCTCGAAATCCACCAGGCTGTCCTCGACGCCCAGCGCCCGGGCGTTTTCCAGCGCCTTGCGGTTCTGCTCCTCAATCACGTCACGCGCGCGCGCCTGCAGCTCGGCGGCGGTGGCCTCGTCCACGCCCTCGATCGACAGAAGCTCGTCCATGTCGACATAGGCAACTTCTTCGAGGTTGGTGAAGCCTTCCGAGACAAGAAGCTGGGCGAAGAACTCGTCGAGATCGAGCGAATCCATGAAGAGCTTCGTCCGTTCGGCGAACTCGGCCTGACGGCGACGGCTTTCCTCCTCTTCCGTCAGGATGTCGATGTCGAGGCCGGTCAGCTGCGAGGCGAGCCGCACGTTCTGGCCCCGCCGCCCGATGGCGAGCGACAGCTGCTCGTCGGGCACCACGACCTCGATCTTGCCGGCCTCCTCGTCGATGACGACCTTCGCGACCTCGGCGGGTTGCAACGCGTTCACGAGGAACGTCGCCTGATCCTCGTTCCACGGAATGATGTCGATCTTCTCGCCCTGAAGCTCGTTCACCACCGCCTGCACGCGGCTGCCGCGCATGCCGACGCAGGCGCCGACGGGGTCGATGGAGCTGTCATAGGAGATGACACCGATCTTGGCGCGGCTGCCGGGATCGCGGGCGACGGCCTTGATCTCGATGATACCGTCGTAGATCTCCGGCACCTCCATCTTGAAAAGTTCCGCCATGAACTGCGGGTCGGTGCGCGACAGGAAGACCTGCGGCCCACGCGGCTCGCGCCGGACGTCCTTGATGTAGCAGCGGATGCGGTCGTTCGGGCGGTAGCTTTCGCGGCCGATCTTCTCGTTGCGGCGCAGGATCGCTTCGCCCCGGCCGATATCGACGATGATGTTGCCGTATTCCTCGCGCTTGACCACGCCGTTGATGATCGTGCCCTTGCGGTCCTTGAATTCCTCATACTGACGGTCGCGCTCGGCCTCGCGGACCTTCTGCAGGATCACCTGCTTGGCCGATTGCGCCGCGATGCGGCCAAGGTCCACAGGCGGCACCTCGTCGACGATCTCGTCGCCGACCTTGGGATCGGCAAGGTATTGCTTCGCCTGCTGCACCGTGACCTGCGCCTGGTAGTTTTCCACCGCGTCATCCTCGACCACGGTGCGGACGCGGGTGAAGTTCGCCCGGCCCGTCTTGCGGTCGATTTTCACGCGGATGTCCATTTCCGAGCCGTAGCGGGACTTGGCGGCGCGGGCGAGGCTCTCCTCCATCGCCTCGATGACGAGCACGGGGTCGATCATCTTCTCGCGCGCGACGGCCTCGGCCGTTTGCAGAAGTTCCAGCTGGTTGGCAGAGGTGATGGCCATTCAGTCCTCCTCGGGAGTGTCTTCTTCGATATGGTCGAATGCGGCTTCGTCCACGTGCTCCGTGGCCTTCTTCTGCCGCAGCATTTCGGTGATAAGTTCGTCCGTCAGCACGAGCTTGGCGTCGGCGAGCCAGTCGAACCTTAGCCCGATGGTGCCTTCCTCGATCTCGATCAGAACCTCGTCGCCCATCGTCCCGGCGAGCCGGCCCTTGAAGCGCTTGCGCCC
>NZ_JAYRTX010000167.1:0-3283 GCF_041919395.1 Albidovulum sp. | reverse complement strand
GCGGCGGGTGCCTTATTTCGGCCACATAGGCGGGAATCCGTCCATCGTCGGCAAGAATCCGAGATGAACCCGCGACGGACGTTCGGGCTTCCTTGACCCCGCCGGTGTTGCGATTTAGCACCATGTCATTGCTTTCGAGTTCTCCCTCCGGGGATCCTTACCCACAACGAATCATGGCCGCGCGCCCCGCCCTCACGGTGCGCGCAAGGGGGGCATATGACCGTGAACGAGGAACTGGTCGACCGGTTGTCGACCGAGGTCGGACGCCGGCTGAGCGACAAGGCACGGGCCGGCCGGCGGCGTGCGCTGGCGCGGATTTCACGCTGCTGCGTCACCGTGACGGACGACGGAAGGACCACGCGCGAGGTCTGGTTCGACCAGACGCCGACGCTGGGCCAGCTCGTCGCGCGGCTCGGGCCGGAGTGCTACGTCGTGTCCATCGCGATGAAGCGCCGGCCGCTGCGCGAACGCATCCGGCTCGCACTCGCCGCCGAATGAGGCACGGGCAGTTGCCCTACTCCGGCCATGATCGGCGCTGGAACTCAGGACAATGACTGGGCTGGCGGGGCATTGTCCCGCAGGCCCACCGCGCGAGCGGCTTCTTCCACCACAAACTTGCCACAATTCGCCCCGAGCGGGACTGTTGCAACAGGCGCCTCCGGGGCGCTCGTGATTCGGTGTCTGCGAGGTTTGGCCATGGTCGGGGCGACGGATTTCATCGGACTCGTGCGCGCCCGTGCCGGAACGGCAACAGAGCGCCAGAAGACGACCGCCTGGCCGGCCGCGGGACGGATCGCCGTTCTTGTCACCCGTGACGGCACCCGCTCCGAAGAATTGCTGTTCGAGCGTCCGCCGACGCTTGCCGACCTCATCGCCCGCGCGGGCGAGGGCGCCTATCTGCTCGGCATCGGCGTGACGGAGACACTTCAGCACGCCGCGGAATAGGCCGAGGCCCGGACCGGAGGCCGACAAAGATCGGCTCGCGGTCGCACGGCGGACGGACAGCCGAGGGGTCGTCCCGACTGGACGAGAAAGAACAGTTAAGCGCTGACAAGGCGGGGCGCCTGCCGCCGCGCATCCCGGCCGGGGCAGCACGTTTCGGCTCCCGCGCTCAACCGAAGAGGAAATCCCCCGCGTCGATCAGCGCCGCGTCCACGCCCTCGAGGACCACCGCGACATTTGCGAACCGAACGAGCGTGTCGAGGCCCTGGTCGATGACCGTCATCGCCGAGAAACCCGCCGCTCCGGCGGCAATGCGGATGAGGTCGAGGCCATCCTCGAAGTCGAGAAGCCGGTCGCTGCCATCGCCGGTGGCGAAGATGAACTGTTCGGCCCCGTCGCCGCCGGTCAGACAATCCGCTCCGGTTCCGCCGCGGATCAGGTCGGTGCCGTCGCTTCCTGTGAGCGTGTCGCGGCCGGCCCCACCGTCGAGCAGGTTGTCCTCTCCGCCAATGGCGGTCAGCGCATCGTTGCCCGCCCCGCCATGGAGTTCGCTGAAGCCCCCGCTGCCGGCGGCGGCGATGGCCGTCAGCACGTCGTTCCCGAAACCGCCGTCGAGAAGATTGTGCGCCGAGCCGCGGAAGGCGGGATCGCCGTAGTCGTCCTCCAGGTGATAGTAGTTGGCATCGGCGAAGGCCGTCAGGATGTCGTGCCCGGCACCGCCGATAAGCGTGTTCTCGATCACCGAGTAGGCGTCAAGATATGCGCCGGACGTGGCGCTGGCCGAGAGCATGTCATCGCCCGATCCGCCATCGAGGAAGTTGGTTGCGACGGCGCTGCATTCTGCCAGCGCCAGCATCGTGGCCGTCAGGCTGTCGTTGCCGCTGCCGCCGCTGAGTTGGGATGTCAGCGTGCTGGCGTAGTTCTCACCATCCAGCGAGGAGAAATTGTCGACGATGAGCGTGTCATGCCCCGCACCACCGACGAGCGTGTTGCGGCCCTCCGGCGCGCCGGAGTTCGAGTCGACATAGGTGCTCGCCCACAACACGTCGTTGCCCGCGCCCCCGTCGATGTGTTGCTCGCCAGTTGGCTGCCGTTCGAGAAGACCGTGGCGCTTGCCCTGACATGATCGTCACCCGCACCCGCCCGGATCTCGTTGATCGCGGTGCTCTCGTTGCCGAAGAAGTCGCCTCCGACCGCATAGGCGGTAATGGCGTCGTTGCCACTGCCGCCGTCGATCGTGTTGACGACGACGCTGTCCAGAAGACCGTTCGAGACGGACGAGACGTCGATCACGTCAGACCCTGACCCGCCGTCGACATGCATCGACATCCGCACGGGGGAGTCGAAGGAGAAGAACGTGGCGTCCACCGTGATCCTGTCCTCCCCCGATCCACCGTCCACCCAGACGTTCGCCTCGAAGAGGGGAACGGGCACACCGTCGGTCAGGTCCAGAAAGACCTCGACCCGGTCGTGGCCCGCGCCGCCGAAAAGCGCGGTGTTGTTGAAGAGGCTCGACAGAGTGTCGCGCCCGGCCCGCCCGAAGAGGGACTGGCCTTCCGCCGTCGCTGCGAGAGTGTCGTTGCCGGGCGTTCCGAAGACGGGAACAAGGGCCGGGAGGTTCGGCGTCGTCTGTGCGGACATGATAGCCTCCGAAAAAATGATTGAAGGTCTCCGTCGGTCGAAAAATGGTTCGCGCGAATTCATCCATGACGATAGTCCGTGTCATGAATTGCATCAATGGGTTGTTCGCTCGGGGCCGCGAGCCGCGGGGGCGCGTGCCGGCACGGCTGGCCGGCCCGGGTCGATCGCAACCCGATGCCAGCCCGAGGCTGGAAATGAAAAAGGCGGGGCCATGGCCCCGCCTTCCTTACGGTTCCTGGCGTCCCGCCTCAGGCGAGCGCGAGGTTCGTCGCCGATTCACGGCCGTCGCGGCCGGCCTCGATGTCGAAGGTGACCTTCTGGCCGTCCTTCAGTTCGCGGATGCCCGCGCGCTCGACGGCGGAGATATGGACGAACACGTCCTTCTTGCCACCATCGGGAGCGATGAAGCCGAAGCCCTTCGTCGCATTGAACCACTTCACGGAGCCCGTAGCCATCGTGATGTCTCCTTTCATCTGCCGCCCACGGAATGCGGCGGCCCGGCGCAGTCAGTCCTATCGATAAACTGAGGCCGAAGACGGAGACAGTGGTCGAAAGTGGTAACGTCGCGGCAGTTGATATAGCCGAAAAACCACCTCGTCACAAGGCCCGGTGCAGAAATCTTCCCGCACCGGGTCCACCGGGTCAGTTCGCGCCGAGCTTCTTGATACGGCCCTCGACCCCGGTCGTGACCTTGCCGGAC
>NZ_JAYRTX010000166.1:0-3333 GCF_041919395.1 Albidovulum sp. | reverse complement strand
CGTCGGTCCTCGCCCCGTGGCGATGTCGATTCCCTTCGCGCAGGCGACGAGCGCCTTCCCGTCCAGCTCGTGCGCGACCGCCGCAAGTAACCCCGCCATCTGCTGCATCGGCACCGCAACGAGAAGGATTCCCGCGCTGCGAAAATCGCCGATTTCGGCCGAGATAGACACGCTTTCTGGCAACGCTACGCCGGCAAGCCGCTTTGCGTTCTGTCGTGTCCGGCGCATCTCGGCCGCATGATCTCGCCCGCGCGTCCAGAGCCCGACCTCCGTCCCGGTCCGCGCCAGCGTCAGCGCCATTGCCGTGCCGAAAGCCCCGGCGCCCAGAACCGCGACTCTCACGCCTTTGCCCCCTTCTTGCCACTGCCGATCAGCGCCGGTTGCGCGATGTCGAGCGGCCAACGCGGTCGCGCCACGAGATCCAGCCCGTCACGATGCCCAAGGCTGAATCGCTCGATCCCCGCCCAGGCGATCATCGCGGCATTGTCGGTGCAAAGCGCCAGCGGAGGGGCGACGAAGCGCGCTCCGGCGCGGGTCGCCACGCCCTCCAGCCGCGCTCGGATTCTCGCGTTTGCGGCCACGCCCCCGGCGACGGCAAGGGTCGGAATCTTTGGACCGGTCGAGAGGTATTCGTCGAGTGCCCTCCGGGTCTTCTCGGCCAGCACGTCGGCGACGGCGGCCTGGAATCCGGCACAGAGGTCCGCACGATCCTCGCCGGTAAGACCGCCCTTTTCCGCCACGATCCCGTCGCGCGCCCTGAGAAGCGCGGTCTTGAGCCCCGAGAACGACAGGTCGCAGCCGGGCCGGTCCAGCAAAGGCCGCGGAAACACGAAGCGCGCGGGATCACCGGTGCGGGCCTCGGCCTCAACGGCCGGGCCGCCGGGCTGTGGCAGGCCGAGCAGCTTTGCCGTCTTGTCAAATGCCTCCCCCGGCGCGTCGTCGATCGTCCCGCCCAGCCGTCCGAACCGCTCGGCGCCCTCGACAATCAGGAACTGGCAATGGCCGCCCGAAACAAGAAGCATGAGATAGGGGAACGCGATGCCGTGCGTCAGCCGGGGGGTCAGCGCGTGCCCGGCGAGGTGGTTGATGCCGAGAAGCGGAAGTCCGGTCGCCGCAGCCATTCCCTTGGCGCACATCACGCCGGCAAGTACACCGCCTATGAGGCCCGGCCCGGCGGTGACCGCAATGCCGTTGACATCGCAGAGCGCGATTCCTGCCTTCGCCAGAGCCTCCTCGACGCAGAGGTCAACCTTCTCCACATGGGCGCGGGCGGCGATTTCCGGGACCACGCCGCCGAACGCAGCATGCAGATCGTTCTGCCCGGCAACCACCGAGGACAGGATCGCGCTCTTGCCTCCAGACAGCCGGACGACCGCCGCAGCGGTATCGTCGCAGCTCGACTCGAGCCCGAGGAGGGTGATCGTCTCATCGTCCATGGCGCCGCCGGTTGCCCTGACCCTCCGGGGCAGGTAACACCGGGGAGGCCATCGCACAATCCCGAGGGGGCCGTGAAACCTGCTCGTCCGATCCTGTTCCTGACCCGCCCGGAGGCGCAGTCGCGCCGCTTCGCAGACGAGTTTCGGGCCCGCTTCGGCGCTGATTGGACGGTCGTCATCGCGCCCCTGACGGAAATCGTCCTTCTTGATCCCTCACTTCCCAGCGATGCTCCCAAGCACGTCATCTTCACGTCGGAGAACGCAGTAACCGCTTTCGCACAGCTGTCGACCGACCGGACCACCCTTGCCTGGTGCGTCGGAACGCGGACGCAGGCAGCAGCTCGGGCGGCGGGCTTCGAGACCCGGCTCGGCCCCGGCGACGGTGCGGGGCTCGCGGAGGCGATCGCCGCCGACCGGTCTGTGAGGCGAATTCTCTACCCACGTCCCGTGCATGCCGCCGGCGACATCCCCGGTGCGTTGAAATCGGCAGGAATAGAGACGATCCCGGTAGTCGTCTACGATCAGCGCGAGCAGCCACTTTCCGACACCGCACGCGCCGTGCTCGGCGGCCCGGTACCGGTGTTGCTGCCGCTCTTCTCCCCGCGGTCGGCGCAGCTTGCCGCGAACGCGGCCCGCGCGGCCGCCGCGCCTTTGCTCATCGCCGCGATCAGCCCGAACGCGGCCGAGGCGGTGCGCGGAGTTCCCGCCCGCCGGATCGTGACGGCCGCGCGGCCCGACGGCGAAGCCATGCTCGACGCGCTCGGTGCGCTTATTGCCGCAGCGAAGACGGGTTGAGCCCGCGCGCCCCGCTGACTAAGTTTCGCGTAAGGCTGGCATGGGCGAGTCCGGTCCCGCGATTTCTGCGAAAGGATTCTCTGATGGCAAGGGCGCGGAAGGGCGAAGGCAAGGCCGAGACGGAAGCCCCGGAAGCGCTGGCGAGCGAAGCGGCCAGCGAAGATGCGCTGGATCCCGGCGCCCGGGAAGAAGCGTCGGTCACAGCGCCCGAGGACGCCGAGCCTACCGGGTGGGATACCTCGGCACCCGAGGCTAAGCCCGAAGAAGAGCCATCCCACCAAGCTCCGCCGCAGTCGGAATCCTCGCGTCCGCGTCGCGGCGGGCTTCTTCCGCTGGTCCTTGGTGGCGCCATCGCGGCGGGCCTCGGCTTCGGGACTGCCCTCTACGTCCTGCCCCGATACTGGGTGCCGGAGGCACCGACCGCTGAACTTGATGCCCTCAAGAACAGCATTGCCGAACAGGCGGCGCGGATCGACAGCCTTTCGACGTTGATCGAGGCGGCGAATTCGGACGCAAAGGTGGCGGACCTTTCCGCCGCTGTCGCGGCACTCGACGCGAAGTCGGCATCCGGCCTCGCTGACTTCGGCGACATGGTCGCCGGGCTCGATTCGCGTGTGGCTTCCGCGGCGACCCGACTCGATGACGTGGAAGCGCGAATTTCCGCGCTCGAGAAACGCCCCGTCGCGGGCGGGGCGGCCTCGGCCACGGCGCTGGAGGCCTTCGGGCGGGAGATGGACACTCTCAGGGCCCAGATGGCGGCTCAGAATTCCGCGCTTTCCGAGGCGCGGGCGACGCTCGCCGAGGAGGCGAATCGTGCGGTCGAGAGCGTCAGGGCCGCCGCAGCCGAGGCCGCGCGGATACGGACGGAGTCCGAGGCGGCGGCGCGGCGGGCAACCGCGCGTGCCGCGCTCGACCGTATCGACGCGGCGCTGATGGCCGGCGGAGCCCTCGACCCGGCGCTTGCCGATCTGCGCGACGCGGGCGTTGCCATTCCGCCGCCTCTCGCCGAGCAGGGCCAGGGCGTGCCGACGCTGGAGGCGCTCCGCACGGCGTTCCCGGATGCTGCGCGTGACGCTCTCGCCGCCTCGCTGAAGGAGACCGC
>NZ_JAYRTX010000165.1:0-3339 GCF_041919395.1 Albidovulum sp. | reverse complement strand
GCACCCCACTTCGCGGTGTCGAGGCCGACGAGGTCCGCCAGCACCATCGCCCAGGCGACCCCCGGCACGTAGAGGAGCGCCGAGGCGGCCATCGCCACCAGCGCGGTCGCGACCACGCCCTTCACGCCGCGGTCGGCGGCGAAGCCCGCGATCCAGGCCATCCCGACGAAGCCCAGGAGGAAGCCGGCCGTCGGCCCCGCGAAGGCAAGCCCGTTGCCGCCGTTCGCGAAGACCGGCAGCCCCATCGCGCCTTCGGCGAGATAGGCAACGACGGTCAGCGCGCCCATCCGCGCACCGAAGGCCAGCCCGACCAGCAGCACCGCCAGCGTCTGCAGCGTCATCGGCACCGGGATCATCGGCACCGAGATCTGCGCGGCGAGCGCGATGAAGGCCGAGCCGGCGACAACCATGAGTGCACGGACCGGCAGGGATTGCGAGGGCACGAGGGCCTTGGACAAGGTCATCTGGCGTTCCTTCCTCTGTCAGATTTCGCGCAATCTCTCCGCGGTGCGGCGTCCTGTCAATCACTTCCGTGAGATCTGCCCCTTGCGCGGGCCCCTCTACGGTGCAAAAGGGGCGCCATGACCGCGCCATCCGCCTCCCGCCTCGCCCTCGTCACCGGCGCCTCCCGTGGCCTCGGCTTCGCGCTGGCCGCAGCACTCGGGGCACGAGGCTGGCATGTCCTCGCCGCCGCCCGCACCGTTGGCGGGCTCGAGGAACTCGACGACCGGATCAAGGCCGCGGGCGGGACCGCGACGCTGGCACCCCTGAACGTGACCGACGCGGGCGCCATGGAACACCTCGCGGGCTCCATCGGTGCGCGCTGGGGCGGGCTCGGGCTCTGGGTCCATGCCGCGATCCATGCCGCGCCGCTGTCACCGGCCTCGCAGATCGACGCGAAGGAGATGGAGAAGTCCATCGCGACGAACCTCCGCGCGACGGCGACGCTGATCCCGCTTCTCGAACCGCTCCTGCGCACCACGGGCGGCACGGCGTTCTTTCCCGACGATCCGCGCGCGGGCGGGAAGTTCTTCGGCGCCTATGGCGCGACCAAGGCCGCGCAGATCGCCCTCGCCCGCAGCTGGCAGGCAGAGGCCGCGAAGATCGGCCCCCGCGTGCTGATCGAGACTCCGCGCCCCATGGCCACCGCGACGCGCGCCCGCTTCTTCCCCGGCGAGGACCGCGCCCCCCTCGCCGACATCCACGAGGAGGCCGCCCGGCTTCTCGACGGCGTCCTCGCCGGGGTTTGAACCCGCGCGCCCGGAGGCTGGCCGGGATGCGTCCGCCGGAGGCTATCCCCGTCCCGCCGCACCGACCGGGAGCGCTTTACGCCCCCGCCTCGGTCGTTTAATCAGGTGCCCAGAAGCAGCAGACGGCCCGGAATGCGCATCCTCATCACCAACGACGACGGCATCAACGCACCGGGGCTCGAAGTCCTGACCGCCATCGCCGAGGAAATCTCCGGGCCCGGGGGCGAGGTCTGGACGGTCGCGCCAGCCTTCGAGCAGTCGGGCGTCGCGCATTGCATCAGCTACACCCACCCGATGATGATCCTGAAGCTCGGCCCCCGCCGCTACGCGGCAGAGGGCAGCCCGGCCGACTGCGTGCTCGCCGGGCTCTACGACGTGTTTCGGGGCGACCGGCCGGATCTCGTCCTCTCGGGCGTCAACCGCGGCAACAACGCGGCCGAAAACGTGCTCTACTCCGGCACCGTCGGCGGCGCGATGGAGGCGGCACTCCAGGGCCTGCCGGCCATCGCCCTCAGCCAGTTCATGGGCCCCCTGACCGAGGATCTGGAAACGCCCTTCGAGGCCGCGCGCGACCATGGCGTAGCGGTGGTCCGGGCGCTTCTGGACAAGGGCCTGTGGGACCGGGGCGACTACCGGCTCTTCTACAACGTCAATTTCCCGCCTGTCCCCGCCACCGGAGTGAAGGGCATGCGGGTCGCCGCCCAGGGCTACCGGACCGACACGTTCTTCGGGGTTGAGCCGCATGTCTCGCCCGCCGGCAAGAAATTCCTCTGGATCACCGGCGGACCGCAGCACATGCCCACCGCCCCCGGCACCGACGTGGCCGTCAACCTCGACGGCTACATCTCGATCACGCCGATGCGGGCGGACCTGACCGCCCACGACGTGCTCTCGGACCTCGGGGCGCGGTTCGGATGACCGAGGCCGCCGAGCGGAAGATGCGCTTTCTCTACGCGCTCCGCTCCAAGGGGGTCACCGACGCCCGCGTCCTGACGGCAATGGAAAAGATCGACCGTGGCGCCTTCGTCACCGGGCTTTTCGCCGACCGCGCCTACGAGGACATGCCGCTGCCGATCGCCTGCGGCCAGACGATCAGCCAGCCGTCGGTCGTCGGGCTGATGACCCAGGCGCTTGAGGTCGGCCCGCGCGACAAGGTCCTGGAGGTCGGCACCGGCTCGGGCTACCAGGCCGCCATCCTCTCGCTCCTGGCGCGGCGGGTCTACACGATCGACCGCCACCGCCGTCTCGTGCACGAGGCCGAAGGCGTCTTCCGCAGGCTGGGCCTGACGAACATCACCGCCATCGCCGCCGACGGCAGCCACGGTCTGCCCGACCAGGCGCCCTTCGACCGGATCATCGTCACCGCCGCGGCCGAGGACCCGCCGGGGCCCCTATTGGCTCAGTTGCGCGAAGACGGTATCATGGTTCTGCCGGTGGGGCAGTCGGATACGGTGCAGAGCCTGATCAAGGTCACGCGCCGCGCTCACGGGTACGATTACGACGAACTGAGACCGGTGCGCTTCGTGCCACTGGTGGAGGGTCTGGCGCAGGACTGAACTCCGCGCGCCCGGCCGAGCGAGACCAAGGACCCGGCCAACAGGGTCCAGCGACGTGAGGAGACGAGCATGACCCCTTCCCGCCCGACCCGGCACCGCCCCCTGCTCCGCGCCAGCCTCGCGGGGATGAGCCTCCTCGCGCTCGCCGCCTGCGATGCCGGCGGCGGGTTCGACGCCGACCTGAGGAACTTCGGCCGCTCGGGTCTCGACACCACGGCGGCCGCCAGCCAGGCCACGGCCGCACGGCCGGCAGCCGACGCGCGCGGCATCATCTCCTATCCGGGCTATCAGGTTGCCGTCGCCCGGCGGGGCGACACGGTGGAAAGCGTGGCCGCGCGCATCGGCCTGCCCGCCGGGGAACTTGCGAGCTACAACGCCGTCTCGCCCGGCGCCGTGCTGCGGGACGGCGAGGTGCTTGCCCTGCCCCGACGTGTTGCCGAACCCGCCGGAGTGACGGGTACGCCGCTTGCCACCGGCGCAGCCGGCGGCAGGATCGACGTGGCCACCATCGCCTCGGGCGCGATAGACCGGGC
>NZ_JAYRTX010000164.1:0-3379 GCF_041919395.1 Albidovulum sp. | reverse complement strand
GCCCAAGAGGAACTCCGCCGCTCGGTCGAGCCGGATGTGCGGCGGCCCCTCGCCCGGCTTCAGGTTCAGCCGCGCCGGCGCGAAGCTCATCACCCGGTAGTCTGCGTCGAGCCAGCCCGTCGCCCCCCGGCGCGCCGGGGAAAGGATCTCGGCCGCGTTCTGCGGCAGGTCCCCGGCATAGAACGTGGCCTCGCGCCCCGTCGCCAGAAGCCGGCCGCGCACGGCGTCGAGCACCCGGCCCTCGTGCGTCACCGTCTCCTCGACCGTGGCGCGCAGGGCCGCGATGGACATGGCGGCGGTGTCGGCGCCGGCGAAATCCGCCCGGTCCTTCGCCTCTCGGACGAGGGCCGCCATGATCGCCGTGAGGCGGGTGTGCTGGGTATGGTGCAGGTGATCGGCCTTGGTCGCGGCGAAAAGGATCCGCTCCACCCGCCGCGCGCCGAGAAGGCCCCTCAGCCAGCCGACCTTGCCGGGGCGGAAGGCCGCAAGGATATCGGCCATCGCGGTGCGCATGTCCTCCACCGCGCGCGGCCCGGAATGGATCGCGCCCAGCGCGTCCACAAGCACCACCTGCCGGTCGATGCGGGCGAAATGGTCGCGGAAGAAGGGCTTCACCACCTTCTCCTTGTAGGCTTCGAAGCGCCGTTCCATCTCGCGCCAGAGCGCGCCGCGCGGGGTCGCCGTGGCCGCGGGCAGCGGCGCGAAGGTCAGGACCGGCGAGCCAGCAAGCTCCCCCGGCAGGAGGAACCGGCCCGGCGTGCAGTCCGAGTAGCCCGCCGCCCGCGCGGCGGCGAGGTAGTGCGTGAAGGTCTCGGCCAGCGCCTTCGCCACCGTCTCCTCATGCGCCGCCGCCGCGTCGACGTTCGCCAGAGCCGCGAGATAGCCCGCCGCCTCGGCACGACCCGCGATCCGCGCGAGCACGTCGCCCGCCCAGCCGGCATAGCTCCGCCCAATGAGCCCGAGGTCCAGAAGCCATTCGCCGGGATAGTCGACGATGTCGAGGTGGAGCGTTCTCGGCCCCCGGACCCCGCCCAGAATCCCCGACTCCCTGAGCCGGAACGAGAGCCTGAGTTCGCTCACCGCCCGCGTGCTCTCCGGCCAGTGCGGCTCCGGTCCCGTCAGGGCCGCCAGATGCGCCTCGTAGTCGAACCGCGGCACGGTGTCGTCGGGCTGGGGTTGCAGGAAGGCCGAAAGGATGCGCCCCTCGGCCGCCGCCCTGAGCCCCGGCATCCGCCCCCGGTCCATCAGGTTGGCGACGAGCGCCGTGATGAACACGGTCTTGCCCGCGCGACTGAGACCCGTGACGCCCAGCCGGATCGCCGGATCGGAAAAGGGCTGCGCCAGCCCCTCGATCGTACGGCCGAGCGCCCCGGTGATGTCGGATAAAGCCAAAGCCTGCCCCTCGTCTTTGTTCAAAGATAGGCCGCCCTTCGCCGCAAGGGTAGGGGCGATTGCCAAGTCCCCCGCGCGGGCGTTAAAGGGGCGGATGCCTCGCTACGCGCTCAAGGTCGAATACCATGGCGGCCCCTTCGCGGGCTGGCAGCGCCAGACCGCGCAGCCATCGGTTCAGGCGACCGTGGAGGCCGCGCTCGCCCGGCTCGAAGCGGACATCCCCTCCATCGCCGCCGCCGGCCGCACCGACGCGGGCGTCCACGCCACGGGCCAGGTCGCGCATTGCGACCTCGCCAAGGAGTGGGAGCCGTTCCGCCTGATGGAGGCGCTGAACTGGCACCTGAAGCCCGCCCCCGTCGCCATCCTAGCCGCCGCGCGCGTCGCCCCGGACTTCCACGCCCGCTTCAGTGCCAGCGAACGGCGCTATACGTATCGCCTGATCGCCCGCCGCGCGCCGCTCACGCTCGGCGCAGGCCTCGCCTGGCGGGTGCTCCGGCCACTGGACGCCGAGGCGATGCGCGAGGCTGCGGAGCACCTTGTCGGCCGTCACGACTTCACCACCTTCCGCTCCACCCTCTGCCAGTCGAAGAGCCCCCTTAAGACGCTCGACGAGATCAGGATCGAGGATGTGGAAATACCCCACGGCCGCGAATACCGGTTTCACCTGCGCGCCCGAAGCTTCCTTCACAACCAGGTCCGTTCCATCGTCGGCACGCTCGAGCGCGCCGGCGCCGGAGCGTGGTCCCCCGCCGATGTGAAAGCCGCACTTCAGGCCCGCGACCGCGCCGCCTGCGGCCCCGTCGCGCCGCCCGACGGGCTCTGCCTCACCGGCGTCTCCTACCCGGAAGACCCCTTCGGCTGAAGGTCCGCGTTGCCGAAATACGCCACCCGCCCCGGCGCCGGCGGCTCCCCTTCCCCTCGAGGGGAGGCGATGAGAGGTGGGGGCGGCGCGGCGACAGCGACAGGGGCGGGGACGGGGACGGGGACGGGCCGCCCCATCAGGCGTTCAGGTCCTTCAGGAGCCGCCCATGTTTCCTGACCTCGGCCAAAAGGTCGCCGAAGGTGACCAGCCCCTTGCCCTTCAGCATCGGCAGGAGCTTGAGGAAGGCTTCCGCCGTGGCGATCGTGTCGCCGATTGCGGTGTGGCGCGCCTCCTCCGGGATGGTGATGCCGAGCCGGTGGCTCAGCGCGTCGAGGCTGTGAACCTCGGTCTGGCCGTAGACAACGGCCGAGAGGAGCACGGTATCGAGCACGGGGTTGTCGAAGGCGCGCCCGATCTCGACCTCGCGGCGCTTCAGGAAGGCCATGTCGAAGGGTGCGTTGTGGGCGATCAGCACCGCGTCCTCCGCGAACTTGTGGAAACGGGTCACCGCCTCCACAACGCCCGGCGCATCGACAACCATCGCGTCGGAGATTCCGTGCACCTCGGTCGCCCTGGCCGGGATCGGCCGGCCGGGGTTAACCAGCATGTCGAAGACCTCGCCCGCCACGCGGCGGCCGTTCACCAGCCGCAGCCCCGCGATCTGGCAGATCTCGTCGCCCTGGTCCGGCAGGAGTCCCGTCGTCTCGCTGTCGAAGACGACGTAGGTCAGCGTTTCGAGCGGAGTCTCCGCGAGTGCGGCCGCGGCGCGCGGGCGGAACAAGAGGTCGAAGTCGTAGACCACCTGCCGGGTGATCGGCTTGATGTTGCGCGCCGCATGTCGCGCGTCACGGATCGGCAGCCGGATCGCCGGCCGCCCGGCCGCGCCCGCCGCCGTTCCGGCCTCCGGCCAGCATTCGGTCGCATGGGTGGCGAGCACCGCGCGCCCGGTGACTTCGGCGGCGGGATCGACGGGCTCGGCCAGCCAGCCCTCCAGCATCCCGATGGAAAGAGGCAGCCCCGTCCAGTCGAGGCTGAGAAGGGCACCCGCCCCCTCTTCGGCGATTTCCAGCCGGAAGTCGGCCGCGTCGCCCCTTTCCGCAAGGCGGCGGACGAGGCCGGCGAGGA
>NZ_JAYRTX010000163.1:0-3379 GCF_041919395.1 Albidovulum sp. | reverse complement strand
AGCCGAGAAGCACGCCCTGCGCCGAAAGGCGCGCCTCCTCCCGCCCGTCGATCACCCAGAGCCTGAGCCCCGTCTCGCGCTCCACGATTTTCTGGAATTCTGGCCCGTCGGAGGCCTCGCGCACGGCCGCGGTGGCGACACAGGTCAGGGGGGGCAGCTTCATTCCCTTGGCGAGCATGGCGAAGCGCCGGAGCGCGGCGAGCGCCCGCCGCTTGCCTTCCGGGTTGAGCCGGCCGGTCTCGGCCAGTCCCTGGCCAAGGCCCGCCATGATCTTCTCGTTGTAGAAGTAGGCCGGGCTGCGCGCCGCGCCGTCGAAGACGACAAGGCGGACCGAGTTCGAACCGACGTCCACCACGCCCACGCGGTCGAGCGCGCGTGCGGACGGGTCCTCGAACAGCGGCCGGTCGAAAGGACTCCAGTCGTCACCATGCACGCGGCTGTCGGCGGTCATGGCTGTCATTCCTTCGGCTACCTCGGTCCCGGCACCCTTCTACCCCTCATTCCGGAGCGTGGGCAAGCTTCGGCACGTCCTTCGCGCCGGCCGAGCCACGGCCCGAAAGCGACGGATTTTCCATGAAGAAGCGGTGGCAGGAAAAGAGATCCTCGCGCCCCTCGGGGAGGTCGCGCAGATAGCGTCCGTCGGGACCGAGCACCCAGCTCTGCGCCTCGTCGGCGAGGTTCGCGGCCATGATCTGGCTGACGATCTGGGCCTTCACCGTATCATTCTTCGTCTCGATCAGGGTTTCCACCCTGCGGCTGAGGTTGCGCCCCATCCAGTCGGCCGAGGAAATGAAGACGCGCGCCTTCTTCGAGGGCAGTCCATGCCCGTTGCCGAAACAGACGATCCGGCTGTGCTCGAGAAAGCGCCCGACGATGGACTTCACCCGGATGTTGTCGCTGAGGCCCCGGATACCGGGCCTGAGCCCGCAGATGCCGCGCACGACCAGCTGGATCCTCACGCCGGCCTGGCTTGCCGCGTAAAGCGCGTCGATCACGTCGGGTTCGATGACCGAGTTCATCTTCGCCCAGATTTCGCCGCGCCGCCCCGCGCGGGCGTGCTCCGCCTCGGCCGCGATCAGTTCCAGAAGCCGCGGCTTCAGAGTGATCGGCGAGATGGCGAGGTTTTCCAGATGCTCGGGCTGGACGTAACCGGAAAGGTAGTTGAACACCTTTGTCGCATCGCGCCCCAGCGCCGGGTCTGCGGTGAAGAACGACAGGTCGGTGTAGATGCGCGCGGTGATCGGGTGGTAGTTGCCTGTGCCGAAATGGGTATAGGTGACAAGGTTCTCGCCCTCGCGCCGGACCACCGTCGAAATCTTGGCGTGGGTCTTGTAGTTGATGAAGCCGTAGACGACATGGGCGCCCGCGCGTTCGAGGCGCCGCGACTGGCGGATGTTCGCGGCCTCGTCGAAGCGCGCCTTGAGTTCCACCAGCGCCGTCACGGACTTGCCGCTTTCGGCGGCGTCGCAAAGCGCCGAGACGATCGGGCTGTCCTGCGAGGTGCGGTAGAGCGTCTGCTTGATGGCCAGCACGTTCGGGTCCGCCGCCGCCTGGTTCAGGAAGCGGATGACCATGTCGAAGGTCTCGTAGGGATGGTGCAGCAGCATGTCCTTCTTGCGGATCGCCGCGAACATGTCGCCGTCGTGGTCCTGCACCCGCTCGGGAACGCGCGGAGTGAACGAGGGCCATTGCAGGTCGCGGCGGCTGTCGAGCACCAGTTCCTTCAGGTCGGCCATGCCGACCATGCCCTTCACCTCGACGACCTCGTCCGGGGTGACGGCAAGTTCGTCCATGATCAGCGCCCGGATGCCTTCCGGCGCCCCGGCGGTGATCTTCATGCGGATCACCTGGCCCCGCCGCCGCCGCTTCAGCGCGGTCTCGAACTCCCGCACCAGATCCTCGGCCTCGTCCTCGACCTCGATGTCGCTGTCGCGCAGGACGCGGAAGGTGCAGTGGCCGGTATCCCGGTAACCGGGGAAGAGCGAGTGGAGGTGCAGAAGCAGAAGCTCCTCCATCGGCAGGAAGCGCCGGCCGCCCGGCATGGCCACGAAGCGGTTGATCTGCTGCGGGATCGGCAGGATAGCCTGCAACCGCCGCCTGTCCGCCGACCGCTCGAGCTCGAGCGCGAGGCAGAAACCGGTGTTGGGGATGAACGGGAACGGATGGGCGGGGTCGATGGCGAGCGGCGAAAGGACGGGGAAGACCTTGTTGAGGAAGTAGTCGGCGAGAAAGTCCTCGTCCCGTTTCGTCAGTTTCGACCGCGTCAGAAGCGCGATGCCGTTCGCCTCCAACTCGCGCCGGAGCTTGTTCCAGACGTTCTGCTGCGTCTGCATCAGCCGCCGTGCATCCTCGTTGATGAGCTTGAGCTGGTCGGCCGGGCTCAGCCCGTCGTCAGAGAACATCGCGTTGCCTTCGCGGACGAGTTCACGCAGGCCCGCGACCCGGACGGTGTAGAACTCGTCCAGGTTGG
Source organism: Albidovulum sp. (assembly GCF_041919395.1). Classification (NCBI taxonomy): domain Bacteria; kingdom Pseudomonadati; phylum Pseudomonadota; class Alphaproteobacteria; order Rhodobacterales; family Paracoccaceae; genus Albidovulum; species Albidovulum sp. Next base: position 909 of record NZ_JAYRTX010000163.1, on the reverse strand, counting down.
TGGCCGAGATCGACAGGAATCGCACCCGCTCGAGAAGTGGCACCCGCGGGTTGCGTGCCTCGTCGAGCACGCGCCAGTTGAAGGCGAGCCAGGACAGCTCCCGGTTGAAGAACCGCTTTGGTCCGGCAAATCCGGCTTCGGGAAGGCTGATCGGGGCAGGGAAGGGGGCCTTGAGGAAATCTGCTTGTGTCATTGGCGACTTGAGGGTCTCGATCGGTAAGGCATTGATGCCGGAAGCCTGCGCATCATGACCCCTGTTGCGAGCACAAGTCCAGCGCGTCTCGTGCCATCTCGCGCGTGACGGGCCCGCCGTGCGCGAGCGCGCGCGCGTCGAGTTCGGCGACGATGGCGCGGGCGCTCGCGAAGGAACGATCCATCCTGCGCACCAGCCAGGGGATCAGGCTCGGTGCGACGACGATCTGGCGGTCGGCGAAGAGCTTCACCATCACGGCCGCGAGGAGTGCGTCGTCTGGGGCGGCGATTTCGGCGACCGCGGTCGCTTCCATCCGGCTGGCGAGGTCGGGCAGGCAGAGCCCCCATTGCCGCGGAGGTGTCGCTGCCGTGACAAGGAGCCGGCCTCCGCGGGAGAGGACATGGTTGTGCAGGTGAAACAGCGCGGTTTCCGCCGCGCGGTCCTTGGCGATCCTGTCGGCGTCCTCCACGACGACGGCGATCGCCTCGACCGGTCTCTCGGCGCGCGCGGCGGCCGACAGCACCTGGGCGTCGTTCTCGCCTGCCCAGACCTGGGCAAGATGGCTCTTGCCGGCGCCCTCCGGCCCGATCAGGAGAAGCTTGCCCTCCGGCCAGCCGCCGCCGTCGATTTGCGCGACGGCCAGCGCATTCGACGGCGAAACGAAGAAATCCCCGCGTCCCAGTGCGGTTCGCACCGGCAGATCGAAGGCGAGTTGA
>NZ_JAYRTX010000162.1:0-3469 GCF_041919395.1 Albidovulum sp. | reverse complement strand
TGATGGACCCGGAGGTGATCCGCACCGAGGGCGCTGCGCGCCGCCCGTTCCAGGGCTGGCGCTATCTGGAGACGAAGGACGCCCCGCGCGACCTGCCCCGGGGACGGGGCACCGACAGCGCGCTGCCACAGGAGATGGCCCTGGCGCTGGCCGAGATCGGGTTGCGCTGACCCGAAGCCGCCAGCGGGGGCCAGCCCCCGCACCCCCGGAGTATTTCGGCCAGGAAGAAGATCAGGGCGCGGCGTTCAGGCTGCGAGAATCAGATTGAGGCGGGATCGAAGCCGAGGCGGTGCCCGAGGCCGGCGAGGGTCGTGCCCACGCGCGCGCCCCAGTTCGCCGCCCGGGCGGCGTAGAGCGTCGCCTGGCTCTGATGGACCAGCCCGTCGGCGAGGACCTTCAGGTGGTTCGCCCGCAGCGTCTCGCCGGTCGAGGTGATGTCGGCGATGGCCTCGGCCGTGAGGTTCTTCACCGTGCCTTCTGTCGCACCCTGGCTGTCGACCAGCTGGTAGTCGGCGACGCCATGGGAGGTGAGGAACTCGCGCACGAGCCGATGGTACTTGGTGGCGATGCGCAGGCGGTGGCCATGCGCCCGGCGGAAGGCGGCGGCGGCGGCGTCGAGGTCGTCGAGCGTGTCGACGTCGATCCAGGCGGCCGGGACCGCGATGACGAGGTCGGCATGGCCGAAGCCGAGCGGGGCAAGCTCCGCGACCTGGCGGTCCCAGTCGGCGAGCTTGTCGCGCACGAGGTCCGATCCGGTGACGCCGAGGTGGATGCGCCCCGCCGCCAGCTCGCGCGGGATTTCGCCCGCCGAAAGGAGGACAAGTTCCAGCCCGTCCACGCCCTCCACCGCGCCGGCATATTCGCGGTCGGTCCCGGCGCGGCGGAGCGTGATGCCGCGGGTGCCGAACCAGTCGAAGGTCTGCTCCATGAGCCTGCCCTTGGAGGGGATGCCGAGCTTCAGCATCACGCTTCCCCCTTCAGGTCGGCCACGATGCCCGGACGGATCACGCCGCCCACGGCGGGGATGGAGCGGCCCTGCCCGAGAACCGTCGTCAGCGCGTCATAGCGCCCGCCCGAGGCGACCGGAGGCAGGTCCGGGTCGGCGGCATGGAAGGAAAAGACGAAGCCGTCGTAATACTCGAGCGTGGTGCGGCCGTGGCTCGCTTCGAAATCGAGGTTGTCGATATCGATCCCCTTCGCGGCGAGCGCGTCGAGGCGGGCGGCCATGCGCCCCACCGCCGGGGCGATGGCGGGCATGTCGCGCGCGCTTTCGCGCAGACGGGTCAGTGCGGCGGGGCTCTTGGCGGCGAAGTTCAAGATGTCTTCGAGCCGCGCGACCTCTTCGGCGGCGATGGGGGCGGCGGCGGCGTCTTCCTGAAGGGCCTTCAGGCGTGCCGCGATTTCGGCTTCGGAGCGCAAGCCGACGGGCGGAGCCGAGCCAGGAGGCTGGCCCGCCGCAAGCGATGCGAGAAGCCGGGCGCGCGTCTCCGGGACCGGAGTCCTGCCGCCGAAACGGTCGAGAAGCTGGGTGAAGCGGCGGGGGCGCCAGATATGCCGCAGAAGCGCGGCCTTGCGGCTTTCGAGGGTCTTCAGCCCGCGCACCGCCGCCGTCAGGATCGCGAGGTCGCCGGTGACGGCGCGGAGGTTCAGGGGCGCGATGAGATCGGCGATGAGGGCGAAGACCTCGGCATCGGCGGCGACCGGATCGGCGCGGTCGAAGACTTCGTAACCCACCTGGAAATATTCGCTTTTGCGGACGGTCAGGTGTTCCTGCTTGCGGAAGACCTCGCCCATGTAGCAATAGCGCGCGGGCTCCGCGCCGTCCGACATGTGCATCTGCACCACCGGCACGGTGAAGTCGGGGCGCAGCATCATCTCGCCCCGCAATGGGTCGTTCGTCACATAGGCGCGGGCGCGGATATCCTCGCCGTAAAGGTCCAGCAGAACCTCGGCCGGTTGCAGGATGTCGGCCTCGACCGGCACCGCGCCTGCGGTCCGGAACGCGGCCATGAGACGCTCGGCCTCGGCGCGGGCCCCGGCCCTCTCGGCCATTCAGGCGGACCCCAAGAGGCGCTTGACCTCGGCCACGAGGCTGTCGCGCGGCACCTCCGTCTGGGCGGGCTGGCTCTTCCATTCCTCATGGCTCGCCTCGGCGGCGATCTTCGCCCCGAGGAAAAGGTCCTTGAGCTGAACGACGCCGCGCGCCGCCTCGTCCGTGCCCTGGATCACGGCGACGGGGGAGTTCCTCTTGTCGGCATACTTCAGCTGGTTGCCGAAGTTCTTCGGGTTGCCGAGATAGACCTCGGCGCGGATGCCGGCGCGGCGGAGGTCCGTCGCCATCGCCTGGTAGTCGGCCATCCGCTCGCGGTCCATGACGGTCACGACGACCGGGCCGCGGGTATCGGCCCCGAACCGCCCCTTGGCGCGGAGCGCGGCGAGCAGGCGGTCGACGCCGATGGAGACGCCGGTCGCGGGGACCGCCTGGCCGGTGAAGCGCTTCACCAGGTCGTCGTAGCGCCCGCCGCCGGCGACCGAGCCGAACTGGCGCGGGCGGCCCTTCTCGTCGAGGATTTCGAACGTCAACTCGGCCTCGAAGACCGGGCCGGTATAATAGCCGAGGCCGCGGACCACGGAGGGGTCAACAAGAAAACGTTCATCTACATACCCTTGCGCCTCTGCATACTCGATGATCTCTCGAGTCTCCTTGACGCCGAGCCAGCCAACGTCAGACCGGTGGACCAACTCCTCCAAATGGTCGAGCATTCGCTTGTTCCAGATTGGCCGGTATTTTCCGTATGTCGCAATTTCGTCGCGCATGGCTGGGTCGACGGAATACCTTGCCCCGTCCAGCTGATGCATTCTTGCCAGATCGCCCTCATCGCGAGCATTCGAGCCTTCGATAGCAAGCTTATTGGCAACTTCGCCAAAGGCGTTAACGAACTTCATAATCTGGTCGACTTGAAGCGCAGAGAGCCCCGCCCCCTTGGTGAAGTCACCGCTTTCATCCTTCCGCCCCTCGCCCAAAAGGGCGCGGACACCTTCCGGCCCTAGCCGGTCTAGCTTGTCGATAGCACGAAGCACAATGCCGCGTTCGTGGGCGAATTTTTCCGGGTCGGCGGGGTCGAGGATGTCCGCGACCTCCATCACCCCGTTCAGCACCTTCCGGTTGTTGACCCGCACCACATAGTCCCCGCGGGGAATGCCGACCTCTTCGAGGGCGTCGGCCAGCATCGCGCAGATCTCGGCATCCGCCGCGACCGAGGCCGCGCCCACCGTATCCGCATCGCATTGATAGAACTGGCGAAATCGGCCCGGCCCGGGCTTTTCGTTGCGCCAGACGGGCCCCATCGCGTAGCGGCGGTAGGGCGTTGGCAGGTCGTTGCGGTATTGCGCCGCCACCCGCGCGAGGGGCGCGGTCAGGTCGTAGCGGAGCGCCAGCCAGTCGCCCTCGCGGCTCGCCCCCTCCTCG
>NZ_JAYRTX010000161.1:0-3476 GCF_041919395.1 Albidovulum sp. | reverse complement strand
TCTTCCTCCCAGACGCGCTTTTCGTCGTCGCTCATCGTGTCGTTGGTGATGGCCCCGCGCAGGTCCGCCTCAGAACGCGAGCGGGTCGCGGCCGAACTCTCCGCCTCCGTCGCCGCTTCGGTGGCAGTCTTCGGTTCAGGCTGTTCCACCACGATGTCCGGCGCGATGCCGAGCGCCTGGATCGAGCGGCCCGAAGGCGTGTAGTAGCGCGCGGTGGTCAACCGCATCGCGCCCTCGCCCCTGAGCGGGATCACCGTCTGGACCGAGCCCTTGCCAAAGGACTTTGTGCCGACGACGATGGCGCGGCGGTGGTCCTGAAGTGCGCCGGTGACGATCTCCGAAGCCGAGGCAGAGCCGCCGTTGATGAGGACGACGATAGGCTTGCCCTCGGTCAGGTCGCCCGGCTCGGCGTTGAATCTCTCGCTGTCCTGCGGGTTGCGGCCACGGGTCGAGACGATCTCGCCCTTGTCGAGGAAGGCGTCCGAGACCTGGATGGCCTGCGTCAGAAGCCCGCCGGGGTTGTTCCTCAGGTCGAGCACGAAGCCGTTGACCTTGTCCATGCCGCCGGCTTCCTCGACCGATTTCTTCAGCGCATCCGACATGTTGTCGTAGGTCTGGTCGTTGAAGGTGGTGACGCGGAGGACCACCGTGTGCCCCTCGAGCCGGCCACGTGCCGCGGTGAGCTTGATCGTGTCGCGGATGATCGAGACGTCGAAGGGCTCCTCCGTCCCCTCGCGCGCGACGGTCACGACGATCTCGGAACCCACCGGCCCGCGCATCTTGTCCACGGCCTCGTCGAGCGTGAGGCCAAGGACGCTTTCGCCATCGACATGGGTGATGAAGTCGCCCGCCTTGATCCCGGCCTCGGCCGCCGGTGTCCCGTCCATTGGCGAGACGACCTTGATGAAGCCCTCCTCCTGCGTCACTTCGATGCCGAGGCCGCCGAACTCGCCCCGTGTCTGCACGCGCATATCGTCGAAGGCGTCGGGGGCAAGATAACTCGAATGCGGGTCGAGCGAGGTCAGCATGCCGTTGATCGCGGCCTCGATCAGCTTTCCCTCGTCCACCTGCTCGACATACTGGGAGCGGATGCGTTCGAAGATGTCACCGAAAAGGTCGAGCTGCTCGTAGACATTCGGCTTCTGCGTCTCCTGCGCGACGAGAGGCCCTGCCACCTGCGTCGTGAGCACCACGCCGGCGATCGTGCCGCCAAGGGCAGCCATCAGAAATTTGCGCATCGCTTCAGTCTTCCCTTGTCTCGGTGAACCACGGGGCGGGGTCCACGGGCTCCTTGCCCTGTCTCAGCTCTATATAAAGCGTTTCCGTCCGCTCCGCGCCACCGCCATCTTTGTCGCCCCCGGCAAGGATGGCACCCTCGGGCGCTATGCCCCCCATCAGCCCGACCGGCGCACCGGCGTCGAGCACATCGCCGGTCTCGCCGAAAACGGAGGCGAGTCCGGCAAGGACGAGAAGATAGCCTGACGCTGGCTCCGCGATCATCACATTTCCGTAGTCAAGAAGCGGGCCACGATAGCGCACCGTCGCAGGCCAGGGCAGCGTCACGAGAGCGCCGGGCCGGGTGGCGATCAGGAGGCCTGGTCGTCGGATGCCGGCCGCATCCGCCTCGCCGGCGCGGCGCAGGAGCGTGCCCTGAACCGGCAGGGGCAGCGTCCCTTTGGCTCCGGCGAAATCGCCCATAGGCGCGCCAATGTCGGTCTCCATACGGAAAAGGCCGGCCGCGAATGAGTCGAGGCTGTCGGCGCTGGCAACCAGCGCCTTCAGTTCCTCCGGGTCGTCGAGAAAGCGGCGCGGCAGGTCGGTCCGGTCCTGGATCGCCTGCGCCAGGGCCGTCCGTGCAGCCTGGGCAGCGTCGAGCCCCCGCTGGAGCGTTTCCGCCACCTCGGCCTGAAGCTCGCGAACGCGACGGAGTTCATCGAGCTCTGCGCGCAAGGTCTCGGCCTCGGCCTGGAGCGCCGGGGTGACCGAGGCGAGGATCATCCCCGATCGCGCCGTTCCAATCGGTCCGTCGGGATGGAGGAGCAGAAGCGGTTCCGCCCCACGCTCCATCATCGCCATGGCGCCGAGCAGGGCGCCGATTCTCTCGCGCCGCGCGGCGAAGGAGGCTTCAATCTCCGCCTCGCGCGCGGTCGCGCGCCGCAGCGCGTCCCGCAGGGCGCCGAAACCGCGTTCATAGGCGCGGATCGTGCGGGTCAGAGCCGACACGCGCTCGCGCGATCCCTCCGCCGCACTAAGCGCCGCCACCGCCTCGCGCAGCTCCGCAGCAGCTGCCTGCGCTTCGGGTGCCGCCGGGTCGGCGGCGCGTGCCGGCTGGCCGAGCGCGAGCGCGAGCGCGAGGAGAAGGGCCGCCGCGCGCATCACCGCTCGATCAGGCTCCGGCCCGTCATCTCGGGAGGAAGCGGCAAGCCCATGAGGTCGAGAAGCGTCGGCGCCAGATCGGCCAGCCGGCCGTTCCCCAGCCGCGCGCCGGCAGGCCCGCCGACGAGCACAACGGGCACCGGGTTCGTGGTGTGCGCGGTGTGGGGCCCACCCGTCACCGGGTCGATCATCACTTCGCAGTTGCCATGGTCGGCCGTCACGATCATCGCTCCGCGCGCCTTCTCCAGCGCGGCGACCGCGCGGCCGAGGCCACGGTCGACTTCCTCCACCGCGGCGATGGCGGCGGAAAGGACGCCGGTGTGGCCCACCATGTCCGGGTTTGCATAGTTGACGACGATGAGGTCGTAGCGCTTTCCGATGGCGTCGACGAGATGATCGGTAACCTCAGGCGCCGACATCTCGGGCTTCAGGTCATAGGTCGCCACCTTGGGCGAAGGAGCCATGTAGCGGTCCTCGCCTGCCTCGGGCACTTCCTTGCCGCCATTCAGGAAGAAGGTCACGTGCGGATATTTCTCGGTTTCGGCGAGGCGGAACTGCCGGAGTCCATGTGCCGCGACCCAGGCGCCGATCGTGTTGACCACGGGGCGCTTCGGGTAGGCCGCTGCCATGAAGGCATCGTGCGTCGTCGAGTAATCGACCATGCCGAGCAGTGCCGCCCAGTGCGGTCGCCGGCCGCGCTCGAAGCCCTGGAACGCATCCTCCGCAACCGCGAGCAGGATTTCCCGCGCGCGATCGGCGCGGAAGTTGAGGCAGAAGAACCCGTCGCCGTCCTTCGCGCCGTCAAAGCCCGCGATGACCGTGGGCTGGATGAATTCATCGGTCTCGCCACGCCCATAGGCCTCGGCCACGGCGGCCTCGGGGGAGGCCGAGGCAAGTCCCTCGCCCTTCACCATCGCGGCGTAGGCGCGCGCGACGCGCTCCCACCGGTTGTCACGGTCCATCGCGAAGTAGCGCCCCGTGACGGTGACGACCCTCGCCCCCGACGGCAGCCGGCGCACGAGGTCGGCGATGAAGCCGTCCGCAGATTTCGGCGGCACGTCGCGGCCATCGGTCACCGCATGGAGCGCCACCGGCACGCC
>NZ_JAYRTX010000160.1:0-3552 GCF_041919395.1 Albidovulum sp. | reverse complement strand
GTTCGATCACCGTCATGATCTTGGGATGGACCCGCCGGCTCGGCCCTCTGCCGATGACCAGTTCCTCGTGCAGCTTTTCGCCCGGCCGCAGCCCCGTGGTGACGATCTCTATGTCGCCCTCGGGGTTAGCGCGGTCGCGCACCGTGTAGCCCGAGGCCGCGATCACGCGGCGGGCGAGATCGCGGATCGCCACCGGCGCACCCATGTCGAGCACGAAGACCTCGCCGCCCTTCGCCATACTGCCGGCGATGAGCACGAGGCGCGCGGCTTCCTGAATGCTCATGAAGTAGCGTGTGACCTCCTCATGCGTCAGGGTGACGGGGCCGCCCGCTGCCACCTGCTCCTGAAAGAGCGGGATCACCGAGCCGGAGGAGCCGAGGACATTGCCGAAGCGCACGATCGAGAAGATCGTCCGACCCGACTGGGCGGCCTGCCCCTGCACGATCAGTTCGGCCACTCGCTTGGTCGCACCCATCACGCTCGCCGGACGCACCGCCTTGTCGGAGGAGACGAGCACGAAACGCGCAACACCGGCGGCGCGCGCCTTCTGGGCCAGAACGGCGGTCGCAAGCGCGTTGTTTGCCACACCGGAGCGGGCATTGCCCTCGACGAGCGGCACATGCTTGTAGGCGGCGGCATGCAGCACGGCGTCGACGGCATGCTCGCGGAGGATCCGCTCGACGAGCACACCGTCGCCGACCGATCCGAGCACCGGCACGACTTCGGTCCCTGTCGCTTCCGTCAGCACCCGCATTTCCATCCCGGCTGAATAGAGCGCGACCTCGCTCAATTCGAAGAGAACGAGCTTGCGCGGCCGGCAGGCGACGACCTGACGGCAAAGCTCAAGCCCGATCGACCCCCCGGCACCGGTAATCATCACCACGGCGTCGCGCCACGCGTCGCACCCGCTGGACATCTCGTCGTGCAGGCCCGGGCGGTTGAGGAGCGCCGAGGGTGGTGCCGGCATGAGCTTGTCGACAAGCGCCTCGTCGCCGATGAGCTGGGCGAAGGCCGGCAGCGTCTCCACCTCGAGCCCGAGTTTCGCGAGCCGCCGAGAGAGAAGACTCTGCTTGTGCACCGACAGGGACGGCATGGCGAGGATGACACGCTGGACCCTGTATCGTTCCAGCACCCTCGGGATATGTGCGCCAGAGAAGACCGGCAGGCCCGCCACGATGAGCCCGCGCATCGTCGCGTTGTCATCCACGAAAGCCACGGGCAGGATGTCGGGCCGGTTCCGCAGGGCCGCGGCCAGCGCCATCCCGGTCCGGCCAGCGCCGTAGATCAGCACCCGCGTGACTTCGGCGCTCTGGCGGTAAATCGCCAGAAGCATGTGCAGAAGCGCGATGCGCACACCGGCAGCCAGAGTGAAGAAGACGAGCCCGAAGACGACATGGAACCCCGCCGGCAAGCCGAGCCCGCCCAGGCGCGCGATGGCCGCACTCGCTGCGCCAAGGATCGCCGCGAAGAAGGCCGTGCGCTGCGCAGCGGCCAGGTCGTAGTGCTTCAGCCGCACGTCGGCGGTGCCGAGGACCAGCGAAAGCCCGAGCGCCGCCGCGACGAGGAGTGGAACCAGCGGCCAGCTTTCGGCGAGTATGCCCTTCGGGTGCAGGGTCGAGAACTGGATGATCCCCGCAGCGACGAAGGCGAGGGCAACGCAGGCGAGATCGACGACCAGAAGCACCATGCGCTTCTGGCCCCGCGTCATCGCCAGGACGAACTTCACCATATCCCCATCGCCTCGTTCGATCTGTTCTTCTGCGCGGGTCACAACACTGCGCTTCCGCACCGTCGCTAGCAGGAACGCGGTTTTCACGGATTGTAGTATCCGCTTTGGCCGACATGGCAACAGGATATCCGCGAAACTTGGGGTATCCGAAGCGCCATCGCCGGCCACACGCGGCTTTTGGCCGAATCAGGACCTTCGGGCCACACCGGCGACCGTCCGGGCGAGGATCACGAGATCGAGACAGAGCGAACGGTGGCGCCGGTAGATGAGATCGAGCCGCGCCTTTCGCGGGATGCAGCGCCGCATATAAACGCGATTCGTTTCTTCCGGACTCGCGCATGAGGCGAGAAGATGCTCCTCGTGCCTGTAGAAAACCAGCGTGGCGAGGCCGGTGACGCCGGGCCGGCAGGCCAGAACCTCGTCGTAGAGTCCGGGGAAGGCCTCGACGTATTGTCGCAGCGGCGGGCGCGGTCCGACGAAGCTCATGTCGCCTTTCAGGATGTTGAACAGTTGCGGCAGTTCATCAAGCCGGGTGCGGCGCAGAAAGCGGCCGGGTCCGGTGATCCGCGCCATCTTGTCTCCGCCCGAAACGCCGCTGTCGCCCGTCGCCGGCCGCATTGTGCGGAACTTCCACAAGGTGAAAGGGCGACCGGGCGCGCGCATCCGTTCGGCGCCATAGAGGATGGGCCGCCCCTGCGCCACGAGAAGCGCGAGCGCAACCCCCGCCATCAGGACGCCGACCGGCACCAGGAGCAGGAGCGCGAGCGCGAGGTCGAAGAGGCGCTTCGGCAGTGTCATGGCGCCTCGCCCAGCGTGGCACGAAGATCCGCGACGATTCCCGTTGCTTCTGCCGGGGGCACGGGACCGCAGAGCGCGGCAAGCCGGGCGACATCGAGCCGCACGAGCGGGATGGCCGTAACCGGTGCCGGCCGCGGTGCCCAGGGCCGCCCCGCGGCGGCAAGCAGCGCCTCCATCGTCACGGCGCCGTCGAGGGCGACATTCAGGACCCGGGGCAGGCTGGCCCCCACGCGAACACGCGCGAAGAGGCAGGCCAGTAGGGCCGAGAGGGCGCCGGGGCCGAGGTAGCTCCGCCGCGGACCCGTTCCGTCCGCGAAGACATCGAGCACCTGAGGGCCACCTCGTGACGGCACCCCGAGAAGCGCGTCGGCCCCGGCGACATTGGCGATCCTGAGGCAGGTCGCGCGGGGCCCGGTCGGGTGGGCTGCGACCCAGGCCAGCGCCGCTTCCTCCATCGCCACCTTGCCCCGCCCGTACTCCGCGACCGGAGCCGGCATGTCATCCTCCCGCGCGCCGTCGGCACCGCCATAGACGGCGGCGCTCGAGGCGAGGAAGACGTGCGGCACGCCCCCCTCCGCCGCGGCGCGAAGCGCCGCGACGCCGAGCGCGGCATGGCTTGCGAGGTCCGCGGCGTCTTCCCCGACCCGACCCGCGAGGTTGAGGATCGCCGTCGCGCCCCGCGCCGCGGCGGCGAAGCTCCGTGGCTCCGTCAGGGGGTCGAACACCGGCCCGGCCGCGCCCGGACGGCGGCTCTGCCAGACGAGCCCGCCCTGCCCCGACCGCGCCCATGCCAGGTGGAGCAGCCCGCCTAGCCGGCCGGTCCCGCCGACCACGAGCACGGTCCCGATGTCGAATGTGCCCATGCCCCGGACCCGCAGCCCTTCCCGCCGCCTTCCTGCGACTGGTCACGGGCTTAGCATTCCGCGCCGCGCCAGGGAACCGGCGACGGCGCACGCGGCGGCGCGCGGGTTGTCCCCGCCGGGATTGTTCACCATCATGCCGCCGACTCGCCGCCACGGCCCGAA
>NZ_JAYRTX010000159.1:0-3568 GCF_041919395.1 Albidovulum sp. | reverse complement strand
GGTCTGGTTTTTTAGTTCGAGGACAAGCGTCAATAGACGCGTCCGAACCGTGTCGACAATAGCGACGAAGCACGATCCGGGGATTTCCTGCCAAGCCCGGTTGAGCGCGTAATTTCCCCCGAAAAATACAGACTGATACTTGAGCGTTAGGTTCGCAGACCATGCGATTTGGAGATTGCTGTCGGACGAGATTTCTTCATAAGCGGCGATTGGCTGAACTAGGTCAGCCGTTTCAGCAAATCGTCGGTGATCCGGCTCCAATACCGCCGACGGCAAAGGCTGGTCGTTTATCTGGCTGCCGAGCGGTCCTATAAAAAGACCTTTAGCCGGGGCTCTGACCTTCCGGTATTCAGGCAGGTCCGGGTCGTTCATGTCATATCCGTTGAGTTCCTTGGAAACCCACGCCTTAAGATCGTCATTGCGGAGCTGGTACGCGAGGACCAAGCACCTGCGCAGGATCGCGGATGTCTTTTCGTCCGTCTCCGTGATCGCGGTGATTATCTGGTCGATCAGGCTCATGTGCGCTCCTCAGTCGGTCGCTGCCACTATCGACGGTTGATTTCGTGCTTCAAGAGAAACCCGCGACCGTCCCCCCGGGTCTGCGCCATTCCGTCGCAATGCGTTGCGACAAGTAGCGTGCGGGTTGGCTATGCGGTTGGCGAGCGGCGCGAGGCGGCGAAAATATTTTCGCGAGAAATCAAATAGTTATCCTTGGAATTGGAGCGGGTAGCGGGAATCGAACCCGCACCTGGAGCTTGGAAGGCTCTCATGATACCATTTCACCATACCCGCCCGGGGTGAGGCTGACCTAGGCCAGCACGGGCCCGAGGTCAAGATGCCGATGACGCAGACACGGTCGGCGGAGCGAGAGGTTCCCGCACTCTCGTATGCTCCTTGCTTCCCCGGAAGCCCGCATGTGTCCTTCGCCTCGCCCGCTGCCGCCGGGGCGCCGAAAGGCATTCGGCGCCCTACTTCCGGGCGAACCCGGCCGCCCCCGTGAGCCGAGGAGCCGCCCGGGAGCCTGTGTCGCGCCCTTGGGCATTACATGGGGGGCCAGGGACAGGCATGCTGCCACGACCGCGACCCCGCCCGTTGCGGGGAGCATGACGCAACCACGCAATACCCCGCCGGCCGCCCATCCCCGGCCCGTTCCGCTGCACCGCCGGGAACGCGGCTTGACACGGATCAAGGCCGCGCCCGCGCAGCCGGAGAGAATGCGCCGATGACGTCGGCGCGCGGGAAGACAGGCAGCGAACCGTCCGCCGCCGAGAAGGTCGCGGCGGTCGAGGCGTTGCTGCGCAATGGCACCGACGTGCCGGTGGAGATCCGCGAGACGAGCATGGCTTGGGTCTTCCTCACCCCAGCCGTCGTCTACAAGATGAAGAAACCGGTCCGCCGCAACTCGATCAACTTCACCCGTCTGGACCTGCGGCACGATGCCTGCGCCGAAGAAGTCAGGCTGAACCGCCGGCTTGCGGCGGACGTATATCTCGGCCTCTCGCGGCTCACGCGGGAGCGGGACGGGACCTTCTCGCTCGGCGGCACGGGCGTGACCACGGAATGGCTCGTCCGGATGCGGCGGCTCGCGGACGAACGCTTTCTCGACCGGCGGCTCGCGGCCGGAAGCACGTCGGAAGCGGACATCGACGCGATCGCGGAGCGCCTCGCCCGGTTCCATCGGACCTGCCCCGCCGAGCATCCCACGGCCGGAAGCTACCTCGGCCGCTACCGCGAGACGATCGCGGAAACGCGCGCCCTGCTCAGCGAGGCACCCTTCATCGAGGCGGCGCCGAGGCTGGCGCGCCTGACCACGCTGCTTGCGCGCGTGCTCGACCGGGAACCGGCGCTGCTGCGGCGGCGGCTCGACACGGGACACGTGGTCGAGGGCCATGGGGACCTCCGTCCCGAGCACGTCTGGCTCGGTCCGCCCATCCGGGTCATCGACTGCCTCGAACTGGCGCGGCTGTTCCGGCTTCTCGACCCGTTCGAGGAATACGCGACGCTCGCCGCGGAATGCGCGGCGCTCGGCGCCGACTGGGTCGGCCCGAGACTGCGCGCGGCGGCGCACGAGCACCTCGACGACGACCCCGGCGACCGGCTCTGGGCCTTCTACACGGCGTACCGGGCGACGTTTCGTGCACGGCAGGCGCTGGCGCATCTCCTCGACCCCGCGCCAAGGACCCCCGGGAAGTGGCGGCCGCAGGCCGAACGCTACCTCGCGGAAGCCGAGCGTGTCGCCCCTATCCTGGAAACGCCAGAAGTTCCGTGATCGAACCGTTGGAATGAAGGCACCCGATCGCCTCGGCGACGAGCGGCACCGCGCTGACCACCTCCACCCGCCGCGCTGGGAGGTCGGGCGGAAGGCGGCGCGCGGGAACCGTGTCGGTCACCAGCCACCGGTCGACGGAGGGATCGCTAACCGCCCCTTCGGCGCCCCCGGTGAAAAGACCGTGAGCCGCGACGGCCACGACCTCGGCCGCGCCCCTGTCCTTCAGCGCCCGCGCCGCCCGCACCATGGTGCCGCCGGACGCCACCATGTCATCGAAGACGATCGCCACGGCGCCGCCGATGTCGCCCACGAGATGCGTGCCGCTGACCACGCCCGCGCTGCGCCGCTTTTCCATGAACGCCGAACCGACCTCGCGCCCGAGGGTTGCCTCCAGCATCTCGCGGAAGAGCTGCGCCCGCTTTACGCCGCCCGCGTCCGGCGACACCACCGTTACCGCCCGCCCGCCGAACTGCGGGGCGAGATGGCGCGCGAAAAGCGCATGGGTGTCGAGATGCCAGGCAGGACAGCGGAAGGCGTTCTGAAAAGCCGCGAGGTTGTGGACCTCGACCGTCACGACGGCATCGGTGCCTGCGGCCTCGATCAGGCGCGCGACCGTCCGTGTCGCCACCGGGTCGCGTGCCTTGGTCTGGCGGTCCTTGCGCGAATAGGCAAGGTAGGGCGTCACTGCCGTCACCCGCGCCGCGCCGTCATCCTTCAGCGTCGCCAGAAAGAGCAGGAGCCGCACCAGCCTGTCGTTGACACTCTGTCCGCCGCCGCCCTCGAGACCCTGGATCACGTAGGCATCCCGACCGCGCACGCTGACCAGCGGACGCGCCTTGTGTTCGCCATCGTCGAACTCCCGCAGTTCGAGCGGCTGAAGCCGCGTCTTCAGGTGCTGGGCAACGCGGTCGCCGAAGGACCGCGCCGCGTCGAGTGCGAAGAGCTGCATGGCTCTCTCCTCCCGGGGTTGGCGCCGCGGACAGGATGCCCCATCGCGGCCCGGACCGCCCTTGATCCCGATCATGTTGCACGCCCGAAATCCCTTTCGATCGTCCGGCGGCTCTGATGATGTGACCACTCCCCGACGGCATCGATGTGCCATGGCAGGTCTGCACTGATCCACTAAGGCGGACGGTCACATCATCAGAGCCGTCGTCGGCCTGTCGTAACCCTCCGGCCTGACCGCACTGCCGCGTGCTGAGAGTGCCGGATAGTGTCCACCATCGATAGTGGACACTGTGGTGATGGCGTGGCGCGTCGGACGAAGCGGCTCTGGACGGACGAGGAGAAGCGGTCGAT
>NZ_JAYRTX010000158.1:0-3653 GCF_041919395.1 Albidovulum sp. | reverse complement strand
GGTCGCACAGCCGGTGCCGACGCGGGTCGGCGGCTTCGGCGGCGTCGCGGGGCTTGTGCGCTACCTGCGGGACGAAGGCGTCACTCACGTGGTCGATGCGACCCATCCCTTTGCCGCCCGGATGAGCCGGAATGCAGTCGAGGCTTGCGACGCGGCGGGCGTGCCGCTCTGCGGCTTCGAGCGTCCGCCTTGGGAGCCCGGCCGCGGCGACGACTGGCGTTCCGTGCCCGATGTCGCGGCGGCGGTCGCCGCGCTGCCCGACACGCCGGCACGGGTTTTCCTTGCCATCGGCCGACAGAACCTGGAGCCCTTCGCCGCCAGGCCGCAGCACCGCTATCTGCTTCGCCTCGTCGATCCGCCCGAGGGTGTTCTGCCCCTGCCTGACGCCGAAATCGTCATCGCCCGCGGCCCGTTCACCGAGACCGGGGACGCAGCGCTTCTTTCTGCCCATGGCATCGAGTTCATCGTGGCCAAAAACGCCGGGGGCACGGGAGCGCGGGCCAAGCTCGATGCGGCGCGCACGCTTGGCCTGCCGGTGATCCTGATCGACCGGCCCGCTCTGCCACCCCGCCGGATCGCGCGAAGCGTCGAAGAGGTTATGGCATTCCTCGCTCATCCGGCCGACCTCGGGGTATAGAGGAAGCGCCCGACCCGGCGGGTATCGGCATTGCCGATGATCACGACGGTCCGCATGTCGGCCATCTCGGTCACGGCCTCGGCCAAAGTCACGGTTTCCAGCCGCTCGTCGGGCGTCGTGACCGCGCGGGCGAAGGATATGAGCCGGTCGGGCCCGCATTCCTCGCGCAGGATCTCCAGCGCGCGGCCGAACTGGTGCGGCCGGCTCCTGGAGCGCGGGTTGTAGAAGGCCATGGCGAAGCCGGCCCGCGCGGCGAGGCGAAGCCGGCGTTCGACCAGGTCCCAGGGCTTGAGGTTGTCCGAAAGGTTGATCGCGCAGAAATCGTGGCCGAGCGGCGCTCCGAGCCGGGCGGACGCTGCCAGCATCGCGGTGATGCCGGGCAGGACGCGGATGTCGAAGGCGGCGGGATCGGGGCGCCGTTCCAGTGCCTCGAAAACGGCCGCTGCCATCGCGAAGACACCGGGATCGCCCGAGGAGACAACGACGACGCGCCGCCCCGCCGCCGCCATGTCGAGCGCGTGGTTGGCGCGGTCGATCTCCACCCGGTTGTCGGACGGGTGCAGCGTCAGCCCGTCGCGCGGCGTGACGCGGGCGACATAGGGGATGTAGCCCACCACATCGGTCGCCTCGGCCAGGGTCGCGCGCACCTCCTCCGTCACAAGCCGTTCGTCCCCCGGCCCGAGCCCGGCGATGGCGATCCAGCCGGTCATGGCCGCCGCCCCTGGCCGTGAACCACCGCGATGGAGAAATAGGGCACCCTGGCCGGCGCCTCGGCCAGCCGGTGCACGCGCTGGTCGGCCATCGTGCCGTGCTCCACGAGCCAGGCGGTGTCGAGCCGCCCCGCCGCGATCAGCGCGCGTTTCAGCTTGTCCAGGTTGCGGCCGATCTTCATGACGACCAGCGCATCGGTGTCGCGGATGCGGCGCGTCAGTTCCTCTTCCCCCATCGTCGCTGTCACCACGGTCAGCACGTCATCGCCCCAGGTGATCGGCTCGCCGGTCGCGGTCCAGCAGCCCGACATGCCGGTGATGCCGGGAATGACCTCGACGGTGCTGCGGTCGCGCAGCCGCGTGTAGAGGTGCATGAAGCTGCCGTAGAAGAAGGGATCGCCCTCGCAGAGCACCAGAACCGTCTCTGTTTCGGCCAGACCTGCCAGTTTTCCGGCCCAGTCGTCGTAGAAGTCGGCCATCAGCCGGTTGTATTCAGGGTCGGCGAAGGGGATTTCGGTCGTGACCGGATACTCCATCGGATACTCGATGGCGTCGGCGCGCAGCATGCCGCTCACGATCTTGCGCGCCTGGCCCTCGTAGCCGGTCTTGCGGAAATAGGCGACATGGGCCGAGCCGCGCACAAGGCGATCCGCCTTCACGCTCATCAGGTCCGGGTCGCCGGGACCGAGTCCGACGCAGATGACCTTTCCCATCGTCATTCCTTCCGGCTGGCGAGCGCGTTCACGGCCGCGACCGTGATCGCCGATCCGCCGAGGCGACCCTTCACGATCAGCGACGGGGCAGGCAGATCCGCCATCAGCGCGTCCTTCGATTCCGCCGCGCCGACGAAGCCCACCGGGCAGCCGATGATCGCGGCGGGGCGCGGGCAGGCCGGGTCTTCCAGCATGTTGAGAAGGTGGAAAAGCGCGGTCGGTGCGTTGCCGATGGCGACCACGGCACCCGCCAGATGCAGCCGCCAAAGCTCCAGCGCGGCGGCGGAGCGGGTGTTGCCCATCGCCTTCGCCATCTCCGGCACGCGCGGATCGTGAAGGGTGCAGATCACTTCGTTACCAGCCGGCAGGCGGGGACGCGTGATCCCCTCGCTCACCATCCGCGCATCGCAGAGGATCGGCGCGCCGGCTTCAAGTGCTGCACGGGCGGCGATGGCCATGCCGGGGGAAAAGCGGACATGATCCTCAAGCCCGACCATTCCGGCGGCATGGATCATGCGGACGACGACGATTTCCTCTTCCGGCGTGAACCGCGCGAGGTCGGCCTCGGCGCGGATCGTCGCGAAGCTTTCGAGGTAGATTGCGGCGCCGTCGGTCTGGTAGCTGTGGGCCATGGGTTATCCGGTCGGGAAAAGGTCGGTGGCGGTCAGGCGCACTGCATCTGTGGTGGTGCGGGCCGGAGCGCCTGCGGCGGTGTCGTTCAGGATCAGGTCATAGCGGTCGGGCGCGGTCGCCGTCAGCGTCGCGGGCGCCGCGCCGGGATGGGCGCAGCCCTTGGCGCATCCCGAGACGTGAAGGAGCTTTCCCTGCGGCACCCGCGGCGCGAGACGGCGGGCCAGCGCGCGGGTCGGTCCCAGCGCCTGCGGACAGCCCGGAGCGCCGGTGCAGGCGACGACGTTAAGAAGCGGATCGGCCGGGTTGGTGATGAAGTCGCCATCATCGTGCAAGTCGCGCCGGCGCTTGAGACCGGAAGAGAAATAGACCATGCGCCATGGCGTTATCCGAATGCTGCCCCCCGCCTTGGCCAGCCATGAAAATTTCTCCGCCCGGACCTGACCGAAGGCGAACGCCAAGAGCTCGCCGCCGCCGTAGGAGCCGGGTTTCGGCTGGCGTGCCTCCGGGGCAGCGGGAACGTCGCCTGCCAGCCCCGCAGGCAGTTGCGCACCACGGGCGATGTGATCGCGCATCCTGCCCCTGCCGTCCGGGCCGACACCGCCGGAGTCGATGAACCAGCGCGCCATTTCAATCGCAAGCCCGGCTGCGGTGTCGCCCGTGACCAGTTTACCGGTAGGCATCCCGTCGGCGCGAAGAATGAAATCGTACCATCCCGTTGCGGCACTTTCGATCCGTATGTCTCCGATGTCTCGTGCAAGATGCCGAAGGCCCCGGCCCAGGTCGACAATGAAGCCGAACTTGCCGGGAAGGCGTGGTGCATCCGGGATGGCGAGCGCATCGGCCAGCGCATCGGCAATCGGAACGTTCGGATAATGATCCGGGTCGCCGAGAAAGTGCGGACGGACGGGATTCACGAGGATGTTCCGCCGCGCTTCGTTTTCGGCATTCTCATCGACCAGA
>NZ_JAYRTX010000157.1:0-3664 GCF_041919395.1 Albidovulum sp. | reverse complement strand
GCTGAGAGCCTCCGCCGCCGCGCCGCGCGCACCGTCCTCGACCTCCTCTTCCACCGGCTCGTGACCTGGCTCGCGCCGATCCTCGTCTTCACCATGGAAGACGTGTGGCTGTCGCGCTTCCCCGGAGCGGACGCCTCGGTCCACCTCGAGGACATCCCCGCCACGCCCGCCGACTGGCGCGACGAGCCCCTGGCGCAGAAGTGGGAGAAGATCCGCCGCGTCCGCCGCACCGTGACCGCCGCGCTCGAGGTGAGCCGCGCCGCCAAGGTCATCGGCGCCTCGCTGGAAGCGGCGCCCGTGGTCCATGTCGAGGATGCCGAGACGCTGACGGCGCTGAGGTCGGTCGATTTCGCCGACATCTGCATCACCTCCGCCCTCGTCCTCACGGCCGACCCCGAACCGCAGGAAGCCTTCCGCCTGCCCGAGGTGCCGGGCGTCGGCGTCGTCTTCGAGATGGCGGAGGGCGAGAAGTGCCAGCGCTGCTGGAAGATCCTGCCCGATGTCGGCAGCCATCGTCATCCGGGCACCTGCGCCCGCTGCGACGGCGTTCTGGGGTGACGCGCCGCGCGGCCTTCTCCGGACCGCTCGGCCGGCTGGTCGTGACCGAGGACGGCGGGGCCATCGCCCGGCTGGAATGGAGCGCGGCGGAGGTCGCGGATGAGGGCGGCGCGCTGCTTTCCGAAGCCTGCCGGCAGCTTGGCGAGTACTTCGCAGGCCACCGCCGCGCCTTCGACCTGCCCATCGCCTTCCGCCCCGGTCTGCAGGGCACGGTAATGCGGGCGATGGTGGCGATCCCCTTCGGTGAAACCCGCACCTACGGCGACCTCGCCGGCGCGCTCGGCGTGCCCGCGCAGGCGGTCGGCCAGGCCTGCGGCGGCAATCCGATCCCGATCATCGTGCCCTGCCACCGGGTCCTCGGTGCCACCGGTCTCGGCGGCTTTTCCGCCCCGGGCGGGGTGGAGACGAAGATCGCGCTTCTGAAACACGAGGGCGCAGCC
This sequence comes from Albidovulum sp., assembly GCF_041919395.1. Lineage (NCBI taxonomy): Bacteria > Pseudomonadati > Pseudomonadota > Alphaproteobacteria > Rhodobacterales > Paracoccaceae > Albidovulum > Albidovulum sp. Next base: position 2,666 of record NZ_JAYRTX010000157.1, on the reverse strand, counting down.
TCGCTTCTCCTCTGAGCTTCTTCTTGGCCGAATACTCCCGGGAGCGCGAGGGCGGAAAGCCCTCGCACGACAGAAGGCGTCTCCGCCGGATCGCTCAGGTGATCGCTTCCAGCCGTTCCTTCGAAAGCTCGCCCGGCACGATGGTGATCGGGATCGGCAGGTTGCCCGAGGTCTTGGAGAGCTGCGTGACGAGCGGGCCGGGGCCCGACTTGTCCGTCCCCGCGCCGAGGACGAGGACGCCGATCGACGGGTCTTCGCGGATGAGCGCAAGGATCTCCGTGACCGGCTCGCCCTCGCGGATGACGAGCTCCGGCTCGATCCCCTGCCGGTCGCGCATCCATTTGGCGAAGACCTCGAAGTGCGCCTCGATCCGTTCGCGCGCCTCTGCCCGCATGATGTCGGCGACGCCGATCCAGTGCTGGAACTCCTCGGGCGGAATGACCGATAGGATGGTAACGCCCGCCCCGGTATGCGCCGCGCGGAGGGCGGCGAACCGCATCGCGTTCAGGCACTCGCGGCTGTCGTCGAGAACGACCAGGAACTTGCGCATGGATTTCCCCCGTCAGGTGGTGCGATCATCGCCGGTTGCGCGCGATCAGGCAAGCGGCCGGCGCGCCGTGCCCGCAAGGCTGCGCAGCACCATGCGCAGGAGACCGAGCGCGAGCGCGGCCAGCTGCGTGGCGACGAGGGCCACGAGGCCGATGGCAAGCTCCGCCAGATGCGAAACCCGGCGGAGGAGGCGGAAGGCATCGGGTCCGAGCACGCGCATCACCTTGCGCGTGTCGCTGCCTGCCGCGTCAGAGACGCGCGCGAGGCGGGAGAGGTCCTCGGCCGTGTCGGCGTTGCGCAGAAGCACGAGCGCCTCGGCGGTGGAGGTATTGGCGCTGAGCCGCCCGGCGTCGCCGGCGATGGCGGTCAGCCGTGACCAGCGCGCGGACTCGACCGCCGATTCGAGCGGCACCCGGCCGACGAGCGCGTCGGGCAGCCGTTCCCACAGAACGAGGCCCGAGACCACGTCCGCCAATGCTCCGAGGAGCCGGGGAGAGACGGCGCCCATGCGCCGCGCCATCCGCAAAAGGCTGGCGCCGACCTTGGCGGTGGCCGAGGTTCCGCCCGAGACGACGACGGCGCCGGTCGCCGCAAGACCCACGACGGCGAGGCCGACGTCGAGCCGGTCCACCGCCGCGCCCGAGGCCCAGTCGGCGGCGCCCCGGCGGAGCGCGTTGAGGTCACCTAGCGGCGTCATCTCCACCGGCACGGCACAAAGACCGATCATCGCAAGCGTCGGGCAGTCGGTGATGTCCCAGGCGCACAGGGCGCAGTCGGCGGTCGCCGCGATGACGCCGACATGCGCGGCGATGACCGTTTCGGCCCTGGCCGCGAGCAGGGGCGGGATGGCGACGCCATGCTCGGCCGCGATTTCGAGGTAGAGTGCGACGTCATCGGGCGCGTCGTCGGCCACCGCCGCCTGCAGTCGGGGAACGAGCCAGTCCGGCGTCACCCGGATGGCGATCGCGCGCGTGAAGGCGGCTCTTGCCTCCGCTGCGGTCCGCTCCACCAGGGGCGTGGCGAAGGGATTGAGGGACAGGACCCAAGCGGTCGCGGCCCAGGTGGCGAGGGTCCAGACGACGAGGATCCGGCGGGCGGCCCGACGCACGGGGCCTCAACCCCGGGAATGCGCCCAGTCCCAGTAGAGTTCGCGCATCCGCTTCGTCACCCGCCCGTGCTGGTAATGCGTGCCGTCGAATTCGACGACGGGCGTGACCTTGGAGAAGTTGCCCGAGAGGAACACCTCGTCGGCCGAGCGGAAGTCGTCGAACGAAAGCACCGTCTCGTGCACCGCCATCCCGTCGGCGAGGGCGTTCTCGATGTGCCGGGCGCGGGTGATGCCCGAAAGGAAGGTGCCGTTGGCGATGGGGGTGAAAAGCTCCCCGTCCTTGACCATGAAGACGTTCGCGGTGGCGGTCTCGGCCACATTGCCGAGCGCGTCGGCGACGAGCGCGTTGGCGTAGCCTTTGGCGCGGGCTTCCATAAGCATCCGGGCATTGTTCGGGTAAAGGCAGCCGGCCTTGGCATTGGTGAGCGAGCTTTCGATCACCGGCCGGCGAAAGCGCGTCGTCGTCAGCCGCGTCGTGGCTTCCGGAGGCGCCATCGGGATTTCTTCTAGGCAGAGCGCGAAGCCGGTGGAGCCCGGTTCCGGCACGACGCCGGTCGCGTCGCCGTCGAGTGCCCAGTACATCGGCCGGATATAGACGGCCGAGCCCCGGGGGTAGGTCGCCAACCCCTCCCAGGCGATCTCGACCATCTTCTCGGCTGTCATCGTCGGCGTGATCATCAGCGCCGCGGCAGAGCGGTTCACGCGGGCCATGTGGCGGTCGAGGTCGGGGGCGACGCCCTCGAACCAGCGCGCGCCGTCGAAGACAGTGGTGCCGAGCCAGCTGCCATGGTCGGCCGCACGCATCACCGCCACGTCGCCGTCGTGCCAGCGGCCCTCGAACCAAGTGCGGATGTTCTTGCCGGTGGTCATTTCGGATCCTCGTTCGGGCCGTGGCGGCGAGTCGGCGGCATGATGGTGAACAATCCCGGCGGGGACAACCCGCGCGCCGCCGCGTGCGCCGTCGCCGGTTCCCTGGCGCGGCGCGGAATGCTAAGCCCGTGACCAGTCG
>NZ_JAYRTX010000156.1:0-3836 GCF_041919395.1 Albidovulum sp. | reverse complement strand
GTGAACGCCGCCTGCAAGGCGCAGGACATCGCCCGTCTGCGCAAGCATCTTTCGGCGGATTGCGAGATCGAGGAACTGACCGGCCGCGGCTTGATCGCTCTGCAGGGGCCGGCGGCGGAAAGCGCCCTGGCAAGGCTCAACCCCGAAGTGGCCGCGATGGCCTTCATGGACTTGAAGGACGTGACGCTGGCCGGCGCGCCCTGCATCGTCTCGCGCTCGGGCTATTCGGGCGAGGACGGCTACGAGATCTCGGTGCCGGCCGAGAAGGCGGTCGATCTGACCGAGGCGCTTCTGGCCGACCCGGACGTTCACCCGATCGGCCTTGGCGCGCGCGACAGCCTGCGGCTGGAGGCCGGGCTTTGCCTTTACGGCAACGACATCGACACCACCACGACGCCGGTTGCGGCGGCGCTGGAATGGGCGGTGCAGAAGGTCCGCCGCAGCGGCGGCGCCCGCGCCGGCGGCTTCCCCGGCGCCGAGGTGATCCTGCCGGAGTTCGAGCGCGGCGCCCCCCGCCGCCGTGTCGGCCTCGCCCCCGAGGGCCGGGCGCCGGTGCGCGGCGGGGCCGAGATCTTCGCGGATGAAACCTCGTCCGCACCGGTGGGCATGGTCACCTCGGGCGGCTTCGGCCCAACCGCCGACCGCCCCGTCGCCATGGGCTATGTCGCGGCCAGCCTGTCGGAGCCGGGCACCCGGCTTTTCGCCGAGGTCCGCGGCAAGCGGCTGCCCGTCGCCGTCGCCACCCTTCCCTTCATCACCCCCCGCTACAAGCGCGCCTGAGGAGGCCTGACATGCTGAAATACACCGAAGACCACGAATGGCTGAACCTCGCCGATGGCGTCGCCACCGTCGGCATCACCAACCATGCCGTCGAACAACTGGGCGACCTTGTGTTCGTCGATCTTCCGTCCGTAGGCGCGCAACTTGCCAAGGGCGACGCGGCGGCGACGGTCGAGTCGGTCAAGGCCGCCTCGGACGTCTATTGCCCGCTCGACGGCGAGATCGTCGAGGTGAACGAGGCGATCGTGAACGATCCCTCCATCGTCAATTCTGAAGCGCAGGGCGCGGGCTGGTTCTTCAAGCTGAAGCTGGCGCGCCCCGCCGATGCCGACGGGTTGATGGACGAAGCCGCCTATCTGGCACTCGTGGGCTAAGAGGACGCCATGTCTTATACTGAAAGCAAATACGCCCCCTACGACTTCGCCAACCGGCGCCATATCGGCCCCTCGCCGGCCGAGATGACCGAGATGCTGAACGCGGTCGGGGCGCCAAGCCTCGACGCGCTGATCGACGGCATCGTGCCGAAGGACATCCGCCTGAAGACGCCGCTGACCTGGGGCAAGGCGCTGTCGGAACAGGGCGTCCTCAACCGCCTGCGCGAGGTCGCCCACCGGAACAAGGTGATGACCAGCCTGATCGGCCAGGGCTATCACGGCACCGTCACGCCCCCGGCGATCCAGCGCAACATCTTCGAGAACCCCGCCTGGTATACCGCCTACACGCCCTACCAGCCCGAGATCTCGCAGGGACGGCTTGAGGCGCTCCTGAACTACCAGACGATGATCTCGGACCTGACCGCGCTCGACGTCGCCAACGCCTCGCTTCTGGACGAAGGCACCGCGGCGGCCGAGGCGATGGCGCTTTGCCAGCGGTCGGCCAAGACGACGGCCACCGCCTTCTTCGTCGACCACCATTGCCACCCGCAGACCATCGCGGTGATCGAGACCCGCGCCGCCCCCCTGGGCTGGCAGGTCATCGTCGGCGATCCCTTCGCCGATCTCGACCCCGCATCGGTCTTCGGCGCGGTGTTCCAGTATCCGGGCACCTACGGCCATGTGCAGGACTTCACCGCCGTCATCGCGGCGCTGCACGGTGCCGGCGCGCTGGCCTGCGTGGCGGCCGACCCCCTCGCGCTGACCGTGCTGAAGGCGCCGGGCGAGATGGGGGCGGACATCGCCATCGGCTCGACCCAGCGCTTCGGCGTGCCGATGGGCTATGGCGGCCCGCATGCCGCCTACATGGCGGTCAGGGACGCGCTGAAGCGCAACATGCCGGGCCGGATCGTCGGCGTCAGCATCGATGTGCGCGGCAACCGCGCCTACCGGCTCAGCTTGCAGACCCGCGAGCAGCATATCCGGCGCGAGAAGGCCACGTCCAACGTCTGCACCGCGCAGGCGCTGCTGGCGGTCATGGCTTCGATGTATGCCGTGTTCCACGGGCCGGAAGGGCTGAAGGCCATCGCCGAGCGCATCCACCGCAAGACGGTGCGGCTGGTGAAGGGGCTCGAGGTGCATGGCTACAGGGTCGAACCCGCCGCCTTCTTCGACACCGTCACGGTCGAGGTCGGGGCGGTGCAGGGCGCGATCCTGAAATCGGCGGAAGCCGAGGGGATCAACCTGCGCAAGGTCGGCACGACGAAGATCGGCATCGCCTTCGACGAACGCACCCGCCGCAGCCATACCGAGGCGATCTGGCGCGCTTTCGGCATCGACCGCAAGGACGACGACCTCAGCCATGACTACCGGCTGCCGGAGGGCCTCTTGCGGACCTCGTCCTACCTCACGCATCCGATCTTCCACATGAACCGGGCCGAGGCCGAGATGACGCGCTACATGCGCCGTCTGGCCGACCGCGACCTGGCGCTCGACCGGGCGATGATTCCCTTGGGCTCCTGCACCATGAAGCTCAACGCCACCGCCGAGATGATGGCGCTGAGCTGGCCCGAATTCTCGGACGTCCACCCGTTCGCGCCTGCGGCGCAGACGGCGGGCTACGGCGAGATGATCGCGGATCTCGAGGCGAAGCTGTGCCAGATCACCGGCTATGACGCTTTCTCGATGCAGCCGAATTCGGGTGCGCAGGGGGAATTTGCCGGCCTCCTGACCATCCAGGCCTTCCACCGCTCGCGCGGCGAAGGGCATCGCGACGTCTGCCTGATCCCGACTTCCGCGCATGGCACCAACCCGGCCTCGGCGCAGATGGCCGGCATGAAGGTGGTGGTCGTGGGCGTAGCCCCGAACGGCGACATCGACATGGCCGACTTCCGGGCGAAGGCGGAACAGCACGCGGCCAATCTTGCCGCCTGCATGATCACCTATCCGTCCACGCACGGCGTCTTCGAGGAAACCGCGCGCGAGATCTGCGAGATCACGCACCGGCACGGCGGGCAGGTCTATCTCGACGGCGCCAACATGAACGCCATGGTGGGCCTGTCCCGCCCCGGCGACATCGGCTCGGACGTCAGCCACCTCAACCTCCACAAGACCTTCGCCATCCCGCATGGCGGCGGTGGCCCCGGCATGGGTCCGATCGGCGTCAAGGCGCATCTGGTGCCCCACCTGCCGGGCAACCCCGAGGTGACGGATGCGGGCGCGGTGTCGTCGGCGCCCTATGGCTCGGCCTCGATCCTGCTCATCTCCTGGGCCTATTGCCTGCTGATGGGGGGCGAGGGGCTGACCCAGGCGACCAAGGTGGCGATCCTGAACGCCAACTACATCGCCAGCCGCCTGAAGTCGGCCTACCCGATCCTCTACTCGTCGAAGGGTGGCCGGGTCGCGCATGAATGCATCCTCGATACAAGGGTGATGAAGGACCGCGCCGGGGTGACGGTGGACGACATCGCCAAGCGGCTCATCGACAGCGGCTTCCACGCGCCCACGATGAGCTGGCCGGTCGCCGGCACGCTGATGGTGGAACCGACCGAGAGCGAGCCCAAGGCGGAACTCGACCGCTTCATCGCGGCGATGCTCGGGATCGCGGCCGAGGCCGAGGCGATCGCCGCGGGCAAGCTCGATGCCGAGAACAACCCCTTGAAGCGCGCGCCGCACACGGTCGAG
>NZ_JAYRTX010000155.1:0-3919 GCF_041919395.1 Albidovulum sp. | reverse complement strand
GCGATTCCGACCTCAGCTTTGCGCCGCACTGGTCGCCCTCGGGTCATGCAAGCTACCATGACAGCGACGGCTCCCACCGCATGACCGAGGCCGAGATTGAAGTACTGATCGAGGCTCATGTAGCCGCTGCCGTGCGTTGCCGGAGGGCGGGCTTTCAGGGCGTGGAGGTCTGGGCGGCCTACCATTCGCTCCTCGACCAGTTCTGGACGCCCTGGTCGAATACCCGAGACGACCAGTGGGGCGGCAGCCTGATGAACCGCACGCGGTTCTCCCGCAGCATCATCGAGCGGATTCGCCGCGAATGCGGCGAGGACTTCATCATCGGTCTCGCCGTATCGACCTCGGATGCCCATGACGTTACGCTTTCGGTCGAAAGCCTGCTGGAGATCGTCGCCCTCCACGACGCCACCGGCCACGTCGATTACGTCACCTGCGGGCACGGCGGATACCTCGACTTCGAGCGGTTGATGCCGACGTTCCTTTTCGCCGAGAAGCTGACGGCCCCGGTCACCGAGCAGATCAAGGGCGTGGTGAGGCACGCGAAGGTGACATCCGAGGCGCATGTGCGCACGCCGGAGAACGCCGAGGCGATCATCGCCTCCGGCCAGGCGGACCTCGTCTCGATCGTGCGCGGGCAGATCGCCGACCCGCATCTGGCACGCAAGACCATGGAGGGCCGGGCCGAGGACGTGCGTGGCTGCATTTCGTGCAACCAGATGTGCTGGGGGCGGCGGTCGCGCGATTACTGGATTTCCTGCCTGATCAATCCGAGCGCAGGCCGCGAATGGGAATGGGGCGGCGACCGTTTCACCAAGACTGACGCGCCGAAATCGGTGCTCGTCGTCGGCGCGGGCCCGGCCGGGCTGGAGGCCGCGCGGGCAGCGGCCGAACGGGGGCACCGGGTCGAGATCGCCGAGGCCGCGCCGCAGGTCGGCGGGCAGTTCAGGCTTGCGGGCATGCAGCCGCGGCGGGCGCAGATACTCGATCTTCTGGACTGGTACGAGCGACAGTTCGCGAAGCTCGGTGTGACCCTGCGGCTCAACACATTTCTGGAGGCGGACGACATCGCCGCCCATCCGGCCGAGGTCGTGATCGTCGCAACGGGTTCGCTCCCGGACCCGGAGGCGCGGCAGCGCTGGCTCCCCTCGGCAGGGGCACTGCCCGGGCTCGACAACGGCGGGGTCTGGACACCCGAGGAGGTCATGCGGCGCGAGGCGAAGCTGGGCGACACCGTGATCGTGCTTGACGAGGGCGGCAACTGGCGCGGCGTCGGTACGGCCTGGGCGCTTGCCGAACAGGGCAGGCGCGTTGTGATCGTCACCCCCGACCCATACGTCGGCAAGGAGATCGCGCGCACCTCCGCCGACGGCCCCGCACGCGCACGGCTCGCGCGGCTCGGCGCACGATTCGTCACCGAACATGTCATCAGCCGCTGGCACGGCAACGGTGCGAGCGTCCGCAGCCTGCTGACCGGCAAGGAGGAGACGATCCCCGCATCGGCACTCGTGATGGCGACGACGAACATCGCGTTCGATCCGTTTCCGGAAAGCTTCGGAGACAAGACCGTCCACCGTATCGGCGACTGCGCTGCCCCCCGTCAGGGACCTTACGCGTTCCACGAGGGGCGAAAGGTCGCGTTGCAGATCTGACGCCCCCCCGAAGCCTTCAGACCGCAGGAACCGAAGTCGATCGCGCTGCCTCGCGGGATCGGAGCATCCGTCGGCACATGATCGGCAGGTTGCCCGCGAAAAACAGGACCATGCAGAATCGGGCCGGATGGAAGATACCGGACCCGACCAAAGACCCTGGCGTTCTTGTGCCCTTGTATCCCGATCCGCCGAGGAGTGGTGCGGCAACTGGCTTCGGAGTTGTTCCAAGCGAGAAGTGGTGCCGGTGAAGGGACTCGAACCCCCGACCCCATCATTACGAATGACGTGCTCTACCAGCTGAGCTACACCGGCACTTCTCTGGCTCGCGCCGGACCGGGCGCGAGTGGCGGGCTGATAGCATCATCGGGGACGGGTGTGTAGCCCCAAAATCATGACCGCTGGCCGACTTCCTCATCGAGAATGACGAGCTTCTCGGATCCCTCGTCAGCGGTCGATCCATAGTCGCCTTCGCCCTTCTGAGGGTCGCTGGCCGGGCGGCCGACGATCAGGGGCAGCATGTCGGCACCGTTCGCCATCGGAGCGGCGGCGTGCGGCGGTTCGCGCCAGCTCAGCGTGTCGAAGCTGCCGCAGTTGTCGCAAGTGGGCGTCCAGTCGGACTGGATGTTGTGGCACTTGTCGCAGACCCACTGCGGGCCGCGGCTCGCGGTCAACGCGCGGGTCAGCCAGCCGCGGACGACAGCATCATCCTCCCCCTCCCCGCGGGCTATGGCGGCCATTATCGTCAGGCTGCGCGCCGTCGGATGCGTCTCGGCGATGTCGCCCAGCGCGCGGCGGGCGGCGGGGAAATCCTCGGCGGCGATCTGGAGCTCGGCCCTGAGCAACCGCGACTCCTCGTGATTCGGATTGGACGAAAGAAGGGCCTCGAAGCGCTTCAGCCGTGCGGTCGGCGTCTCGTCCGGCACGATTGCCGCAAAGGCAGCCGCCAGGTCAGGGTGGGGCTGCGCCTCCCAAGCCTTCTTGAGGACCCGGGCGGCGTACTTCGGTTTGCCGGACTGCACGTAGCCCTTGGCTGCCAGAACCGCGGCCGGAATGAGATCGGGCGACTGCTTGTTCGCCACGATTGCGGCCTCGCGCACCTCGATGGGCGCATCGTCCGAAAAGACCTCTTTCGCCTCCTGCAGCGCCAGGACCGCATCCCGCCGCCTGAACACGTCCCGCGGCAGAAGGCCCTGCCTGTGTTTCGTACCGAGCACCTGCCGTGCGCCCTTCCAGTCGCCCTTTTCGGCCTGCAGCTTCAGGAGCGTGTCCTGCACGTCCTGGTGCCGGGGCTTCAGGGCATAAGCCTTCTCGGCAAGTTTCAGCGCGGTTTCCGTATCACCTTCGGCAAGCTTCTGGCGCAACAGCCCCCGAACGCCCACGAAACGGGTACGATCGCCGGCAAGGAGCCGCTTGTAGACCTCGGTTGCCCGCTTCGAATCCCCCGCCACTTCTGCGGCCTGGGCCGCTATCAGGTTCGTCAGCTCTGGCCGGCCGAGGTAGCGTTCGGCTTTCGCGGCCTGGGCAAGCGCCACCTTCCCCTCGCCCGACGCGATCGCCATCAACCCATCGGCAAGCGCCTGAAACCCTTTCCGTTCGCGGTTGCGGTCGAAGTACCGGCTGAGCGCGGTTTCGTCGCCATTGAGAAACCGCAGTGTCGCGACGATGAGACCGGCGAGCTTCATCACCAGCCAGAGGACCAGCAATGCCACGAGCACGGCGACGACCATCTGAACCGGGCCAAGACTGAATTCCATATCGGCAACCGAGATGCGAACGCCGCTGCCGGTCTCGGCGAGGTAGCTGGCGCCAAGCGTCAGACCGGCCACGATCGCGACGAAAAGGACGACCTTGATGAAGGACCAGATCATGCCAGCCTCACTGCAATTCGGCCGCAAGGGCGGCGGCGGCTTCGGTTGCGGAAATGCGGCGACTGGCGAGTGCTACCCACTCCGTCATGCGCGCCTGGCCCTCGGCGGGCAGGCCGCCGATTTCACTGATCGACCCGGCGAGGTCCCCGGCGGCCAATGCCGCCTCGGCGCGGGAAAGGATCGCATCCGGGTCGGTTCCCTCGCGCGGGGTGAGAGAGCGGGCCCCCGACTGTGTGCGCAGGAAGGCGAGGAGTCGCTCCCAGGTGTCGCCGGCCGCGGTCTCCTTCAGCGAGGCGGCGAGAGCGTCACGCGCAGCATCCGGGAACGCCGTGCGGAGCGCCTCCAGCGTCGGCACGCCCTGGCCCTGCTCGGCGAGAGGCGGCGGAATGGCAACGCCCGCGT
>NZ_JAYRTX010000154.1:0-3965 GCF_041919395.1 Albidovulum sp. | reverse complement strand
CGCGGGCCTTCGAAGGGACAGGTCTCGACATGGGCGAAGCGGTCGCGGATGGCCTCCATCAGGCCGGGTCTGTCCTCGATCATGGTCGGTCCTCAGGATTCCGGGTCGCGTCACCCGCCAAATGCACCGCGTCGCCGGGCTTGGCAATCCCGGAGCGATTTCCTTTGATTTCGCGTTGCCGCTGTTCCAGCCTCCGAGCGGGAGCGGTGAGGCACGGTTGTAGGGGCAATCCATGAGCGATCTCGATTTTTGCTACATGCCGGCGCATGAGGCGCTGAGCCGGTTCCGGGCCAGGACCCTGTCGCCGGTAGAACTGATGGAGGCGGTGATTGCCCGGGCCGAGGCGGTGCAGGGCAAGTTGAACAGCCTGACCTTCACCCATTTCGACCGTGCGATGGACGCGGCCCGCAAGGCCGAGGCGCGATATGCCAGGGGCGCGCGGACCCGTGCGCTGGAAGGATTGCCGATCGCGGTGAAGGACGAGAGCGCGATCAAGGGAATGCCGACCTCTGGCGGCTCGCTGATCATGAAGGACGACATCGCCGGCCATACTTCGGTCGTGAACGCGCGGATCCTCCGCGCGGGCGGCATCGTCCATGCCCGGACCGCGACGCCGGAGTTTTCCTGCGCGGGTTACACCTGGTCGCGCCTCTGGGGCATCACGCGCAATCCGTGGAACCCCGACTTCACGCCCGGCGGATCATCGGGAGGATCGGGTGCGGCGCTTGCATCTGGCGCAGCAACTCTTGCCACGGGCTCGGACATCGGCGGCTCGATACGGATTCCGGCCTCCTGCTCCGGAGTCGTCGGCTTCAAGCCGCCCTACGGCCGCAACCCTGAGGATCCGCCCTTCAACCTCGACTTCTATTGCCACGAAGGCCCGATGGCGCGGACGGTGAAGGACACGATCCTGTTCCAGAACGTCATGGCGGGGCCAAGCCCGGAGGACATCGCCTCGCTTCGCCCGAAGCTGCGCTTGCCGATGGAGATGAAGCCAATCAAGGGCTGGAAGATCGCCTTCTCGATGGACCTCGGCGTCTTCGAGGTCGACCCGGACGTCCGGAAGAATACCGAGGCGGCGCTCGATGTCTTTCGCGGGCTCGGGGCGACGGTGGAGGAGGTGGACCTCGGCTGGTCGCCCGACCTTCTCGATGCCGGGATGACCTATCTGCGCCACCTCTTCGGCGCCTATGTCTCGCAGCTTCTGAAAGACCACGCCGACGACATGACGACCTATGCCCGCCAGTTCGCCGAGGAAGGGCGGAAGTCGAAACCGGTCGATTTCCTCCACAGCCTCGAAGTTGCGGCGGGGATGTACCGGACGCTCGGCCCGATCCTCGAACGCTACGACGTGCTGGTCTGTCCGACGACCGCGCTGCCGGCCGTGCCGGCCGATTTCGACCAGTCGAGGGACACGGTCCGGATCAACGGCAAGGTGGTAAATCCGTTCCTCGGCTGGGTAATGACGCTACCTTTCAACATGCTGAGCCGCTGTCCGGTCCTGTCGGTGCCCACCGGCCGCGCCGGAAACGGGGTGCCGACGGGCATCCAGATCGTCGGGCGCACCTATTCGGACGCCGACGTCTTCCGCGCCGGACTCGCCTATGAGACGGCCCTGGGCGGCTGGTTCACCAACCGGGCCTCGCGGCCGAACCTCTGACCCTCAAACCGTATGGAGGTAGAGGTCGTAGTCGACCTCTGTCACGGTCCGGGCGACGCGGGCGTATTCGGCGGCCTTCACGGCGGTGAAGGTGCGGTGCATGTCCGCGCCGAGCGCGGCCTTCAGGAAATCCGACTTCGTCGCCGCCTCGATCGCCGCGCGCCAGTCACGGGGGATCGCCGGTCCGTTCTCGTCCTCGGCATAGGCGTTGCCGGTCGTCTCGGGGCCTGGGTCGATGCGGTTGTCGATGCCGTGCAGGATACCCGCGAGCACCGTTGCGGCGACCAGATAGGGATTCGCGTCCACGCCCGAGGGCCGGTGTTCTATGCGCCGCGCCTTCACGTCGCCTTCGGGCACCCGAAGCGCCACGGAACGGTTGTTCACGCCCCACGACGTCGAGACGGGCGCATAACTCTGGTTCGCGAACCGCCGCCAGGAGTTCAGATGCGGGGCGAAGACAAGCATCGACTCGCCCATCGTCGCCCTGAGGCCACCGAGCGCATGCAGAAGCGTCTCGGTCCATCCCGCGCCGGGCCGCTCGGCGAAGACGTTGCGGCCCGCCTGATCCTGCAACGACACGTGGAAATGCATGCCCGAGCCCGCGTAATCCTCCACGGGCTTGGCCATGAAGCAGGCGATCACGCCGTGGGAACGCGCCTGCGCCCGCACAATCCGCTTCAGCCGCACGATGTCGTCGGCGGCCTGCATCACGTCCTCGCGGTAGTGGAGCGTCAGTTCGTACTGTCCGGGGGCGTATTCCGAGATGAGCGTCTCGGCCTTGACCCCGGCCTTTTCCGCACCCGCGTATATGTCGGAGAAAAGGGGCAGCATCCCGTGGAGGTGATCGACGGAATAGACCTCGGTCTTGTGGCTCGGCCTTCCGTCGAGCACGTCGCGGGCCGGGCGCACCTTGCCGTCCGCGCCACGGTCGTTGGCCAGCAGGAAGAATTCCAGTTCGAAGGCGCCGGCGGGCTTCAGCCCGCGCCGTGCGTATTCCTCCACCTTCCGGGCGAGCGCATGGCGGGGATCCGAGGTCATGGGCCGGCCATCGAGTTCATAGAGCGACAGGAACACCTCGGCGCGGGCGGGCTTGGTGTTGTGAAGCGCCTTCAGCGTTCCGGGCACCGGCCATGCCTTGAGGTCGCCGTCGCCCTGATCCCAGATCAAGCCGGTTTCGTGCACGTCCTCGCCGCAGATATCGAGACCGAGGATCGAGATCGGCATGTGCCGGCCGGACTTGTAGAGCGACAGAAGCTCGTGACGCCGGATGATCTTTCCGCGGCCGATGCCGTTCGAATCGTGCAGCACGATGTCGATGGCCTCGATCTCGGGGTGATCGGCGAGGAACGCTTCGGCCTCGGGGAGGGTGGCGCCCGAGGGGCAGGGGTTTTCCAGCATGGCGGCTCTCAAGCGAAAAGTTCGGTCAGGATTTCGTCGAAGGCGGTGACGAGGCGGTCGATCTGCCGCTTCTTCGTCGCCGGGCTGACGAGCATCATGTTGTGGAACGGCGCGATCAGGCAGCCGCGGTTCAGAAGCGCAGTATGCAGCACGGCCTCCACCTCCGGCACATGGGCCATGGCGGCCTCGGCGCCGTTCCTGAGGGGGCCGGGGGCGCAGATGAACTCCACCCGTGCGCCGACGCGGACGACGTGCCAGGGCGCGCCGTGGGCCTCGATCACCCGTTTCAGGCCGGTCGAGAGCCTTTCGGCGCCCTTTTCCATATGGGCGTAGGCCTCTGCCGTCATCACCTCGGCGAGCGTCGCCTCAAGGCAGGCGAACTGCATCGGATTGGCCGAAAGCGTCGTGCCCATGCCGGAATGGCCCGAAAGCCGGCCGGCGTTGAAGTCCAGGTAGTCCTTTGCCAGCTTCGGCCTCAGACCCCAGACGGCGGTGGGCATCCCGCCCGCCACGCATTTGCCGACGACGAAGATATCGGGGTCGAGGCCGTGGACGGCCGTATAGCCGCCGAGACCGGAGGAGATCGTGTGCGTCTCGTCGATGATGAGGAGCGCCTTGTATCTCGTAGCCAGCTTTCTCAGCCCCTCGTGGAATCCGGGCTCGGGCAGGACCATGCAGGAATTGGTCATCACCGGCTCGGTCAGAATCGCGGCTACCTCGCCGGTTTTCAGCGCCGCCTCGACGCTGGCGAGGTCGTTGAACTCGGCGCAGGTCGAGACTTCCGTCAGGTCCATGACCTGCCCCGTCAGGCCGGGGCGCGTCACGGTCTTGCCGTTCGAAAGCTGCACCATCGCATCATCCACGGTGCCGTGATAGCAGCCGTTGAACACAAGAACCTTCGGCTTGC
>NZ_JAYRTX010000153.1:0-3996 GCF_041919395.1 Albidovulum sp. | reverse complement strand
ACGGTCGAGTTCTCGGTCCACGACCGCAAGGGCCGCAAGCCGGACTTCCCGCGCCGCAACCTGCTCTACCAGGAGGCGCGGCGGGTCTATCACCGGCTGCGGGGCGCGCGGCGCCGCTGACCTCGGCGGAAAGCCGCGCATCCTGCCGGGGCGGGGTGGCGGGATGCCGCGAAAATCCGCGCCCCGCGAGGGTCTTGCAGCGAAGGATCGGGTTTGCCCCTTGGCGCGCGGTCTGACCTGTCCGAGGCTCCGCCGAGGGTACGAGTCGGGTAGGGGTGCGGTCGGGTCATGGATACGCAAGCCGTCGTGTCGGTTCGGTTGCTGCCACGGACGGATACGCGGGCCTGGCTGGTGATGGCGCTCTGCCTCGTGCCGGCCTTCACGGCACCGGTCCTGCCGCTGATCGACTTCTACGCCCACGCCTTCCGCTACGCGATCCTTGCCGACGCGGGACGCGACCCCTGGCTGGCCGAAAACTATCGGACCGCGTGGAGCTTGCTTCCCAATCTCGGCCTCGACCTTCTCGGTGCAGCGCTCTTCCGGGTCCTGCCCGCGCTGGTCGCGGCCCGGATCGTCGCGCTGGTCGCCATCGCCGCGCCTTTCGCCGGTGTGCTCGTGCTCGCGCGCTGCCTCCACGGGCGCGTGACCCCGCTGGCCGTCGTTCTCGCAGGCATCCTCGCCCACAGCTTCATCCTCGGCTGGGGTTTCGCGAATTTCCTTCTGGGGCTCGGCCTTGCGCTCGCTTCCCTGGGCGTCTGGATCGCGCTGGTCGGCGCGCCGGCCCGCCAACTTGCCTTCGCGGTCGCTGCCGGCGTAGCGATCTTCCTCACCCACGGATTCGTCTTTGCGCTCTGGGGTCTCAGCCTCGCGGCCGTCGAAGTGGCGCAGGCGGCCGATGGCGGCCGGCCCGGGCTGCGGAAGCTGCCCAGGCGCCTGTTCCGGCTTTCTGCCGTCGCGGCACTGCCCGTCCTTCTCTTCCTCGCAAGCGCGACCGCCGGGGGCGAGGGCGGCGTGACCGCGGCGGCGGGCAACCTCGCTGCACACCTGCGGGACGGCACCTTTGGCGAGCGGATTCTCGACGAGGTTCGGCTTCGGCTCGACGGGACGCTCCGTGTGGCCGAAAGCGGCTGGCCCGTCGCCGACCGGCTCTTCGGCCTCGCGCTCTGGGGGCTGCTCGGCTTCGGCCTGGCCACCGGCCGGCTCCGCCTCGACCGTCGACTCCGCTTCGTGGCTGTTCTCGCGGCCCTGCTCGCGGTCGCGGTGCCGCCGGGTCTTTTCGGCGTCGGCCACCTGCCGGAGCGGCTGCCTCTCGTCCTGCTCGCCGTGCTTGCGGGCGGACTCGTTCCCTCGCTAGGGGGCGGTGTGGCGATTGCGCGGGCGCTTTCGGTGCTCCTGCCGCTCCATCTCCTGATGGTCACAGTCGTCTGGACCGGGGCGGGGGAGAGCTATCGCGGGTTCCTCAGGGCGACGGAGCACCTGCCCGGACGCCTGCTCGCGGCGCCTGCCTTCGCCGCCGAAAGCCAGGGCCGCGATGCGCAGCGCGCCTGCAAGCCGCTGTCGTTCCTCCTCGGTCTTGAACGGGGGATCGCTGTTCCGACCTTCGCCGATCCCACCCAGCAGCCCTTGCGCATCGCGGGTCCCCTCGCCGCTGCCATCGCCGCCTCGGATGCGCGCGAGGCGGCGTCCCCGGGGCTTGCCGGCACGGCGCAGGTGCGGGCGCTCTTTGCCTCGGGCTTCGATCTCGTCGTCTTCTGCCATGCGCCGAAGGCGGCGGCGGAAGCGATCGCGGGTGCGGGGATCGTCGGAGAGGGGCGGGGCTGGGTGCTTTATCGCCGCGACGCAAGATGAAGGCGGGGTGCCCGGCGCCGGCCGAAACCGGTCGCCGGGTCCCCTGGCCGCCTGTGGTGGCCAAAGACGTCCGCGACACCCCCCGCGCGAGGCGTTCCACTGGACGGTCCGTGACGGCGGCCGGCCGGCCGGGGTCTTTTTGGCGGTGCGCCCCGGGCCGGACCGGGTGGGAAACTGCCGCATCCGGCGTGCAACCATAAGGGGAGAATGTGACCTATTTTCCCCGCCTGTTCCCGCCGTTATCTGGTGGCGGCAAATGCCCCCTACCCAAATCCTAGAGGGCTGCCTATAGTGCCTGTGGATAACCGGAAATTCGGACCGAGGGGAAGGGAATGCGCTGCCCGTTTTGCGGAAATGTCGATACGCAGGTGAAGGATAGCCGACCCGCCGAGGATCATGTAGCGATCCGGCGGCGAAGGTTCTGCCCGGCCTGCGGCGGGCGGTTCACGACCTACGAGCGGGTCCAGCTGCGCGATCTCGTGGTGATCAAGTCCTCCGGCAAGCGCGAGGACTTCGACCGCGACAAGCTCGAACGCTCGATCCGCATCGCCATGCAGAAGCGACCGATCGACCCCGAGCGCATCGACCAGATGATCTCCGGGATCGTCCGCAGGCTCGAATCTCTGGGCGAGACCGACATCCCGTCGAAGACCATCGGCGAGATCGTGATGGAGAGCCTCGCCCGGATCGACACCGTAGCCTATGTCCGCTTCGCAAGCGTCTACAAGAACTTCCAGGCGGCCGACGACTTCGACAAGTTCGTCTCGGAACTGCGCCCCACGGGCGCACCGGAAGAGTGACGGCCGAAGACGACCGCCGCCAGATGGCCCACGCCCTCGGTCTTGCCCGGCGCGGGCTCGGCCGGGTCTGGCCGAATCCGGCGGTGGGCTGCGTGATCGTCGCGGGCGGCCGCGTCGTCGGCCGTGGCACCACAGGGCCGGGCGGCCGCCCCCATGCGGAGACGGTGGCCCTGGCGATGGCGGGCGCCGCAGCGCAGGGCGCCACCGCCTACGTGACGCTGGAGCCCTGCGCCCATCACGGGCAGACGCCGCCCTGCGCCGACGCCCTTGTCGCTGCCGGCGTCGCGCGTGTCGTGACCGCGACCGCGGATCCCGATCCGCGCGTCTCGGGGCGCGGCCATGCGATCCTGCGCGCCGCCGGGATCGAGGTCGCCGAGGGCGTGATGGCGGCCGAGGCGCAGGCGTTGCAGAAGGGCTTCCTCAGCCGCGTCCTCAAGGGCCGGCCGATGGTCACGCTGAAGCTGGCGCAAAGCCTCGATGGCCGGATCGCCACCGCCGCGGGCGAAAGCCGCTGGATCACCGGGCCCGCGGCGCGGACGCGTGTGCATGCGATGCGCGCGGCCCACGACGCGGTGATGGTCGGCGCCGGCACCGCGCGCGCCGACGATCCCATGCTGACCGTGCGCGGCCTCGGCGTTGCCCACCAGCCGGTGCGCGTCGTCGCCGCGCGCAGCCTCGACCTCGACGTCGGGGGCGCACTGGGGCGGAGCGCGCGCGAGGTCCCGCTCTGGCTCGTCCACGGGCCCTCGGCCCCGGCGCCGGACCGGGCGGAATGGGCGCGCGCCGGGGCGCGGCTCTTCAAGGTGACGGAGAAGGGCAGCCGGCTCGACCCCCGCGCCATCCTCGTCGCGCTGGGCGAGGCGGGGCTGACCCGTGTCCTCGTCGAGGGCGGCGGCCAGTTCTCGGCCTCGCTTCTGCGCGCCGGAGTGGTGGACGAGATCGCGCTCTTCACCGCCGGCCTCGCGCTCGGCGGCGACGGCTGGCCGGCGCTGGGCCCGCTCGGGCTCGATGAGCTCTCGGCCGCGCCGCGGTTCCGGCTGACCCGCGTCGACCGGATCGGCGGCGATACGCTGAGCCTCTGGGTGCGCGACTGAGCGGTCGCATCCGCAGCGCGGCGCAAGTACCCCCGCCGAACGCGCCTGTCGCTACCGCCAGAGCCACGGGTGGCTGGCGAAAACCCCCTGGAGCTTCGCCAGAAGCCGATTGACGCGGCCGGCCGCGGGCAGGTCGTGACGCGCCAGCCGCTCCACGACGACCTCCGGCGGGCAGGGCAGGCCCGTCACCGGGTCGAGGTAGCGCGGATAGGCGATGAGCGCGGCATGGACGAAGGCCGCGAGCGTCGGCCGCG
>NZ_JAYRTX010000152.1:0-4362 GCF_041919395.1 Albidovulum sp. | reverse complement strand
GAGCCTCGGTCCCGGCGAGTATCTCGAAGTCATCGCCATCGACCCCGAGGCGCCCGGACCGGAGCGCCCGCGATGGTTCCGGCTCGACACCTTCACCGGGCCGCCGCGGCTGACGAACTGGGTCCTGCGGACCGACGATCTTGCCGCGGCGCTTGCCGCCGCGCCGCCGGGTGCGGGGCTGCCGGTCGCGCTTGAGCGCGGCCCCTATCGCTGGCGCATGGGCGTGCCGGAGGACGGCCGGCTTCCCTTCGACGATGCCTTTCCGGCCCTCATCGAGTGGCAGGGCGACCGTCACCCGGCCGCAGCGCTGCCCGACCGCGGCTGCCGCCTGCGGCGGCTCGAGATTGCGCATCCGAAGGCAGACCGTCTCCGCCCGCTTGTCCCTCTGTCCGACCCGCGCATCTCCATTGTCGTGGGCCCGAAGGCGATCCGCGCCGAGATTTCCACGCCGCACGGCGACTGGTGGATCGAATGATCCTGCGACCGGCCGAGGCGGAGGACCTGCCGCAGCTCGCCGCCTTCTGGAACGGCATCATCCGCGAGACGACGATTACCTTCACCACGGTTCTCAAGACCGAGGAAAGCCTGTCCGCTATGATCAAGGCGCGGCGGGCGGCGGGACGCGAGTTCTTCGTCGCCCGCGAGGGCACGGCCATCGGCTTTGCGAGCTACGACCAGTTCCGCAGCGGCCCGGGCTACGCACATGCGATGGAGCACACGATCCTGCTGCCGCCCGAGCTTCGCGGCCGCGGCGCTGGCCGCGCGCTCATGGACCGGGTGGAGGCCCATGCGCGGGCCGGGGGTGCGCATACGCTCTTTGCCGGCGTCTCGGGCGAGAACACGACCGGCATCGATTTCCACGCCCGCATCGGCTTCGACGTATCGGCACGCTATCCCGAGGCGGGGCGCAAGTTCGACCGCTGGCTCGACCTCGTGCTGATGATGAAGAAGCTCGGCTGAGGGTTGAATTGCCGCACGTCCCGGCCGGATGACAGAACGCTGCGCTGCGGCTAGAGTGGGTCCATGTCGATCTGGACCCGCATCTCCGACGCGATTGCCGCCCTTGCCAAGGGCGAGGGGCTCGCGTCCGTCTTCGACAGGCTGAAGACGCCACCGGAACTGTCGGTCGGCTTCACCATCGCGGTGATCGCGCTCGGCGCAAAGATGGCCAAGGCCGACGGCCAGGTGACGCGCAACGAGGTGACCGCCTTCCGCGAGGTCTTCGCGATCCCGCCGGCGGAGGAGGAGAACGCGGCGCGCGTCTTCAACCTCGCCCGGCAGGATGTGGCCGGCTTCGACCTCTACGCGGGCAAGATCGCCGCCATGTTCGGGCCGGGGGACCCGGTGCTTGTGGACCTCATGGAGGGGCTCTTCCACATCGCCATGGCCGATGGCGACTATCACCCGCACGAGGACGCCTTCCTGCGCGAAGTGGCCCGAATCTTCGGCGTCGACGACCGCTGCTTCCGGTCGCTTCTGACCCGTCTCGTGCCCGACGCGCCGCGCGACCCCTACGACGTTCTCCGCGTGCCGCATGGCGCCCCGATCGAGGAGGTGCGCGCGGCCTGGCGGCAGGCGGTGCGCGACAGCCACCCCGACCGGATGCGTGCGCGGGGCCTGCCGGAGGAGGCGTTGAAGATGGCCGAACAGCGGCTTGTCGACATCAACCGCGCCTGGGAGGAGATCCAGGCGCGCAAGGCGGCCTGAGGCGATGCGGCTGGCAACCTACAACGTCGAGTGGTTTTCCAATCTCTTCGACCGCAACGGCGTCATGCTGGAGGACGGCGGCTGGTCGGCGCGCTACAATGTGACCCGCGCCGACCAGCTCGGCTCGCTCGGCATCGTCTTCACCGCGATGGACGCGGATGCCGTGATGATCATCGAGGCGCCCGACAACAACCGCCGGCACAAGACGGTGGCCATGCTGGAAGCCTTCGCCGCCCGGTACGGCCTGCGCACCCGCAAGGCACTTCTGGGTTACGAGAACGAGACCCAGCAGGAAATCGCCCTGCTCTACGATCCTGACAAGCTCTCGGCCGAGCACGATCCGATCGGGCTGCCCGACGAGCCGGTGGAGGGTGTCTCGACCCCGCGCTTCGACACCAGCTACCGGATCGACCTGAACATCGACAGGACACTCGACACCGTGCGCTTCTCCAAGCCGCCGCTGGAAGTCGCGGTGACCACGGCGGCCGGCGCGCGGCTGCGCCTGATCGGCGTTCACGTGAAATCGAAGGCGCCGCACGGCGCGGAAAGCGAGGCGCAGGTCAAGCGGCTCGCCATCGAGAACCGCCGCAAGCAGCTTGCCCAGTGCATCTGGCTCCGCGAACGGGTGCTGGAACACCTGCGCGCGAAGGAAAGCCTGATCGTGATGGGCGATTTCAACGACGGCCCCGGGATCGACGAATACGAGAAGCTCTTCGGTCGATCGGGGGTGGAGATTGTCCTCGGCTGGGACGAGCCGCACGAGACGCGCCTTTTCGATCCCCACGCCCGCGTGGCCTTCGGCAAGAAGCTTGCCGCGATGCCCTCGACCGCGCGGTTCTACCTCGACGACAAGGGCGCCTATTTCTCGGCGCTGCTGGACTACATCATGGTGTCGCCGGACATCCGCGCGAAGGGGCCGAAGTGGCGAATCTGGCATCCGTTCGACGACCCCGGCTGCTACCGCGTGCCGGAATTGAGGGAGGCGCTCCTGACCGCGTCGGACCACTTCCCCGTCACCATCGACGTCGATCTTTGACCTTCCGGCTGTGAAACCGGCGGTGGAGGGACTATATTCGCGTCATGACCCGCATCGCTCCCGCCCTTGTCGCCCTGATGCTCGCGGCCGCGCCCGCCGGCGCCGAAGATCCGCCCGCCTCGCCCGAGGAAGGGTTCAGCCTTCTGGAGGAGGGTGCGAGGATCATCCTGCGATCGCTCATCGACGAGATGGAGCCCGCGCTGAAGGACATGCACAAGGGCCTGGGCGACGCGATGGAGGAGATCGGGCCGATGCTCGGCCAGTTGGTCGAGATGATCGGCGATGTCCGCAACTACGAGGCGCCGGAGATGCTGCCGAACGGCGACATCATCATCCGTCGCAAGCGCCCCGAGGGCCTGCCCACACCGGGGCCGAACGGCGAGATCGAGCTCTGATCAGTCCGCGACCACGGTGACGCGCGCCGTCGCGCCGAGCGCGTCACAGAGCGACTTGAAACGGGCTTCCGCCACCTCACCGAACAGCGCCTGCAATCCGGCCCGGAGCCGCAGTTCCAGAACCTTCTTCTTCGGTCGCCACAAGAGTTCACCGGCATCCTCGGGCGACCTGACCGCGAACATCGCGCCGAATCGCATGGCCTTGCCGAGCACCTCGGCCTCGCGGAGTTGCCGGGCATCGAGCAGCGTGAACAGCGGTTCCATCCGCGAGCCCGAGCGCGAGTTCTTGTAGCGGTGGAGCAGCGCCAACCCCAGATAGACCCGCTCGCGATGGCTGAGTCCGCCGAGATTCGCGCGTGTCGCATTGTCGAAACAGGCCTCGGCACGGTAGTCCGGATGCGCCCGCCACGTCGTGTCATGCAGGAGACATGCCGCCTTGATGACCCGCTGACGGGACTCCGGCAGGTCGACGAAGATCGGAAGGATGAACTGGTAGAGCTTCTTGCCGAAGCCCGGCATCCGCGCCATCGTCCGCTCGGCATGGCGGCAGGCCTCGATCAGCGGGTCTCGCATCCTCAGCCGCTCGGGCATCTGCTCGTAAAGCAGCCCCTCGCGGATGCCGTAGGAGGACACGTCGATCTCTTTGGGCCGGAAGGTCAGCACAAGCTGGCGCAGCACCCGCGCAGCGAGCGGCACCAGTCCGAGCCGGGCCTCCGAAGTGCCCGTCTTGGCCTTCAGCGCGGCAATGTCGCTTTCGGCGATCCAGTGCGCCGTCTGCAGCACCGATTGCGGCCCCATGCGGTATTCGTGCAGCACCGTGAGGGGGTAGTTGCGCCGCGCCATGTCGAGCCGGGCGAAGGCGCGCCACGAACCGCCCACCAGGTAGATGCGCTCGTGCCCGCGCCCGACCGTCTCGGCAAGCGTTTCCATCGTCGCCTCGATGTAGCGCTGGATGCCCTTGCCGCCGCCCGTCACCTGCTGGAGCCGGAAGGGACCGAGCGCCGAACTCACCCGCCGGCCGACCTTCCCGCCCGATACCTCGGCCAGTTCCATCGAGTTGCCGCCGATGTCGCAGACGAGCCCCTCTGCCTCCGGCCAGCCGAGAAGCACGCCCTGCGCCGAAAGGCGCGCCTCCTCCCGCCCGTCGATCACCCAGAGCCTGAGCCCCGTCTCGCGCTCCACGATTTTCTGGAATTCTGGCCCGTCGGAGGCCTCGCGCACGGC